>JAJXVC010000018.1 GCA_021782295.1 bacterium
ACCGCTCGCGACGCGGGGGCGCAATATCGACATGCCGCCCGAGCAGGGTCAATTTGAGGACGGCAAAGCTCTCGCCGACGAGATCGACGCGCCCCAGCGCCCTGAGTCGCTCCTCGATCTGCGCGAAGGAGAGGCCGGTTACGACGTAATCAAAGTCTTTCGGCTCCGAGGCGCCGCCGAGGCGCAGATCGTCGCGCACCCGCCCACCAACAGAAAAAAGCGTCCCAGGCGGAAGCGCATCGGCAAGCAACCGATCGATGGGGTGCAGCGGCATCGCATTCATTCTACCCCGCATCGCCTCCCTCGACGAGCATTTCATCAGGATTGTTTCTCGTGAAACACCGCGCTAGCAGCAGAGCGGCTTACTCTGCGGAATCCCGGTGCGCCGCGGGAAGCGGATCGGCGTTGGGCGCCGCTTGATGAGTCGCACGATTCGACGTTCCCCATCGAGCCGCAGATCCTCGAGCGGCTCGGCGCCGAGCACGAGCGCAGCGTCGGCGATCGCTGCCGCCTCACCCTCCTCGGCGCGCCCGCGAGGCATCAACGCGATCCCCCCGACGCGGAGGAGCGGAATCAGGTATTCGGCGACGGTCGTCGCCGAAGAGACCGCGCGCGCGGTGGCGTGATCGTACTGCTCGCGAAGCCGAAGATCGTGGCCAAGCAGCTCCGCGCGACCGCAGAAGACCTCCGCACGAGCACCGAACGCGGCGATCTGCTCGCGGAGAAAGCCGCATTTCTTCGCATTCGCCTCGAGAAAATCGACCTGCGCCCCCGCGAGCAGGAGTGGAATCCCCGGAAAGCCGCCCCCCGAGCCGACGTCGATCGTCCGGCCAGCGATCTCCGGAAGCAGGGTCAAGGCGTCGAGCAGATGGGGAAGCAGCGCAGCAGCGCTCTTCGCGCCGGTGAGATTGAAGCGCCGGTTCGAATCGAGAAGCGCGGCCCCGAAAGCACTGAGCCGATCGCGAAGTTGCTCCTCGATTGCGGCCTCGGCGAGCAACTCGTACAGCTCGGCGCGCTCGCTCATGGCGCCACCCCGCGCGGGCGCTCTTCGCGGCGCTGCAGATGCAGTGAGAGAATCGCCACATCGGCTGGGGCGACTCCCGGAACCCGCGCCGCCGCTCCGAGCGTCCGCGGCCGTTGGCGGAGCAGCTTCTCGCGCGCCTCGGTCGAGAGCGCCTGTACGCGATCGTAGGCAAAATCGTGCGGGATGACGAGCCGTTCGCGACGTGCAGCCTGTGCAACGGCCTGCTCTTCCCGCTTCACATACCCTTCGAGCTTGATCTCGATCTCAAGCCGCTCGCCGGTCTCCGCACCGAGCCCCTCGGGAAGCCACGCGCGCAGGTCTTCGATGTGAATCTGCGGGCGCCGCAGCGCTTCGGCGAGGGTGGGCGGACCCTGGAATCGCTCTCCCGCGACCTCGCGCACCGGCAGCCGGCAACGCTCGGATTCGGCGATCTCTCGATCCAAAACGGCGATCTCCTCGCAAAAGCCAGTCCATTGTTCGTCATCTACCAGTCCAATATCGCGTCCGTGCGGCGTTAAGCGTCGATCGGCGTTATCGTGTCGCAGCAGCACGCGATGTTCGGCACGCGAGGTCATCATCCGGTAGGGCTCGTCGACGCCCTTCCCGACCAGGTCGTCCACGAGGACGCCGATGTACCCCTCGGAGCGCGCGATGCGCAGCGGCTCGCGCCCGCGTGCCGCGAGCGCGGCATTCGCCCCCGCAAGCAGCCCCTGCGCGGCCGCCTCCTCGTAGCCCGAGGTGCCGTTGAGTTGGCCGCAATGGTAGAGCCCGGCGATGCGCCGCGTCTGCAACGTGTCGTCGAGCTCCGTCGGCGCGACCATATCGTATTCGACGGCATATCCCGCGCGCAGCATCTCGCACTGCTCCATCCCAGGGAGCGTTTGCAGCATCTGGATCTGCACCTCGGCGGGCAGCGAGGTCGAGAACCCGCCGACGTAGAGTGTGGGCTCCTCCCAACCCTCGGGTTCGATGAAGAGTTGATGCGTCGGATTATGCGCGAACTTCACCACTTTATCTTCGATCGAGGGACAGTAGCGCGGGCCGATCCCGCGGATCAAATCGAGTCCGTAGAGCGGCGAGCGATGCAAATTCTCGCGCACGAGCGCGTGCGTGCGTGCATTCGTATCGATGAGATAACAGGGCAACTGTGCGCCGACGAAGCGCGCTTCGCTCCGACGCGAAAACAACAACGGCGTTGCGCTCGGCTCCTGCACGCGCATTGCGCCGTAATCGACGCTGTTGCGATCGACGCGCGGCGGCGTTCCCGTCTTGAGCCGTTGCATCGAAAAGCCGAGTTCGTGCAGCGCATGCGAGAGCCCGATCGCCGGCGCTTCGGCGTAACGTCCGCCGGGTTGCACCTCCTCACCGCGAAAAAGTTTTCCGCCCAAAAAGGTTCCCGTCGCTAAAACGATGTGTCGCGCAAAGAACGCGCGCCCATCGGCGCAACGAACGCCGCGCACTTCACCGGCGACGACGATCAACGCTTCGACCATCGCCGCTTCGATCTGCAACGCCGGCAAACGCTGCAACAAGCGCAACGCCGCGCGATTGTACGACGGTTTATCCATCAGTTGCCGCAAGGCGCGCACCGCCGGCCCTTTGCTTTCATTGAGAAATCGCGCGTGCAGGCTACACGAATCGGCAAGCACACCCATCGCCCCACCGAGCGCATCGATCTCGCGCACGAGTTGCCCCTTCGCGCTGCCGCCGATCGACGGATTGCACGGCAACGTGCAGATGCGCTCCGGATCCCCCGTCAACAGCAATGTCGGCACGCCCATTTTTGCCGCAGCATGCGCGGCCTCCACGCCGGCATGTCCCCCACCGACAACGATGACGCCCGCATCGTCGCTCCGCATTTTCTCCATCGCTACTTTCCGATGCAGAAGCGGGCGAAGATGCTCGCGAGCATCTCTTCGCTCGCTTCTGCGGGCGAGAGCTGTGCAAGCGCAGCGTCGACCAATCGCAGATCGTTGCCGACGAGATCGAGCGGCTCATGTGCATCGAGTGCTGCGCACGCAGAGCGCAGCGCGTCGAGTGCGCGCGCGACTGCGTCGAACTGCTCGCCGAAAGCGAGATGCGCGCGCTCGAGATCGGGGCGTTCGGTTCCCCAGCCGAGCTGCGCGATCGCCGCTCGCAATTCGTGCAACGTCTTCGGCCACCGCGTACTGCCGATCACCGAGATGCCCGAAACCGCCCGCACCGCAGACGTATCGAGATCGGCCTTATTAAAAAAGACGATCCGCGCGCGCCCCTCGCTGCGCGCGAGCAAGCTCTCCGCCGACGGCGATAGCGGTATCGAAGCATCGAGTACCAACAGCAGAATCCGCGCGCTCTCGAACGCTCGTTCCGATCGTTCGATCCCCAACGCCTCGATCCGATCGGCGTGCGCGCGAATGCCGGCGGTATCGACCGCGCGAACCGCGACGCCGTCGACGACGAAGCGCTCCTCGATGCTGTCGCGCGTCGTTCCGGGAAGCTCGGAGACGATCGCGCGCTCCTCGCCGAGCAACGCGTTGAGTAACGAGGATTTCCCGGCGTTGGGCGGGCCGACGATGGCGAGGCTGACGCCCTCGCGCAGCAGGCGACCGACCTCGCCGTCCCGTTGCAACTGCGCGAGCTCGCCTTCGAGTGCGTGCAGCGTCTCGGCGAGCGGCGCGCGCGCCGGCTCCTCGACTTCATCGGGAAAATCGATCGAGGCGGCGAGTTGTTCGAGCGGCTCGCGCAGCGTTGCGCGCATCGCCGTTACTTTGGCCAGCAGCCCGCCGCCGAGATTGGCGAGCGCGGCCCGCGCCGCCGAAGCAGTTTCGGCAGCGATGAGGTCGCCGATCGCGCCGACGCCGTCAAGATCGATCTTTCCGGCAAGAAAGGCGCGCCGCGTAAACTCACCGGGCCCCGCCTGGCGCGCTCCGCACGCGATAGCGGCGCGCACCACCTCGCGCGCGAGTACCGGCGCGCCGTGCAGGTGAAACTCGACGACATCTTCACCGGTCGCCGAGTGCGGCGCCGGAAACGCAAGTGCGAGCGCGTCGTCGATCGGGCGCCCCGATTCATCGACGAGCGCAACGCGGGTTGCGCGGCGCGGCTCGAGCGCGACACCCGCAACGAGCTTCGCTGCAATAGCGCGTGCCTCTGCGCCGCTGAGGCGCACGATCGCGATCGCGCCATGCCCCGGAGGCGTCGCGACGGCCACGATCGTCGGCTCTGCCGAGGTATCGACGTTCGCCGCGTCCGGCGCGTCGTCGATCAGTTCGATGCGGTTGCCGAAGGGATCGTCGACGTAGCAGTGTGCTCGCCCTTGCAACGGTATCGAATCGGTTCGAATTGCGATGGCCGCGGCGCGCAGGCGCGCGAGCAATGCAGCGTACTCCGCGCAGGCAAAAGCGACGTGCCCCTTGGTCGCGGGGCGAAAATCCGGGTCGACACCGAGATGCACCGCCATCGCTCCGCTCTGAAACCAGAGTCCGCCGCGCGCGCGCAATTCCGGCGGCTTGGGCACCTCGCGCAACGCAAGCAGCGCGCCGTAGAAGGCGCGCGCCGCTTCCTCGCTCCCTGCGGGGATCGCTATTTGCAGATGGTCGACCCGGGTCGATGCAGAGCGCTTCACGGTAGCCTGCTTCTCGAAATGAAGCGCTATGCGGGGATCAAGCCGGGAAAACGACGACGCAGCGCTCGGGCTCCACGCCCTCGGATTCAGTACGAATGCGGGCATCCTCCGAGATCGTCATGTGCACGATCTTGCGCTCCGACGGAAGCATCGGCTCGAGTTTGCTCGGCTTGCCGCTGCGCACCACTTCCTCAACCGCATCGAGAGCAATCTCTTTCAAACGCTCGGCGCGACGAGCCCGATAGCCTTCGGCATCGATCGTAAAATAGCGACGATTGCCGCGATTCCCCGCGTTGATGATGTTGTTGAAGACGAGGTTAATCGCTTCAAGCGTGTTCCCGTGCCGTCCGATCAGCATCGCGAGGTCGGGGCCGTTGACTTCGAAATACTCGCCTTCCTGTCGCGGAATATACGAAATATCCGCAGCGCCGACGCCCATCTTCGCGAGCATCTCGGTCAGCAGCGCGTGCGCCGTCTTCGCATCCTCGGGAACCGGCTGTGCCTTTCCCGATGGCCCGTTGGAACGCGGGAGCCAGCCGCAGCGGAATGGTCGGCGGCCGCGCCCGCCGCCGCTTCCCGGAATTGCGCGGTCGCGAATGTGCGCCGGCTGTTCTTCAAACTCGTAATCGTCTTCGTAGAGCATTAGGGCTTCGCGCCTTTCTTTTTAACCGAGCCGTTATCGAGCGCCGGCGATGAGGCCGCGCGCTTTTTCTTTGAGGTTTTCGCTACGCGTTCGTCGATATCGCGAACCGCAGCAGCGACGCCGTCGTCGGTGGTAATCGCGCGGTCGCTATCGATTGCGCCGAGCGGTTCGTGGTACTGCCGCAACATGTAGAACTGCTGCGCCATCGTCAAAACGTTGTACGAAAGCCAGTACAGCACCATCGCCGACGGCCACTGCGTACGAAAGCCGATGACGCCGAGCATCAGCGGCGAGACGATCTGCATGATCTTGTTCGTGTTGGCTTGCTGCGGATCGGTCGCAGGCATCGTGGTAAAACGCAAGCTGATGTACTGCGAGATCATGTAGAGCACAATGAGTAAAAGATCGGGTTGCGCGAGGTTCTGCGCAAGAATTTTCGGGAAATGCGCCGAGAGCGCGGTGCCGACCCACAAAAACGTCGTTTGCGCGTAAAGGGTGCGGTGCAAGATCACGACCCAATAGACGCTAAAAAGAATCGGCAACTGCACCAGCATCGGCAGACAACCGGCGAGCGGATTGACGTTGTGCTCTTTGTAGAGCTTCATCGTCTCTTCTTGGAGTTTCTTGGAATCGTCTTTGTAGCGCGCCTGAACCTTCTTCATCTCCGGCGCTACTTTTTGCATCGAGATCATCGCTTTGAATTGCGCGACGTTGAGCTTCCAGAAGACCAGGCGAATCAGTAGGGCGAGAACGACCAAGCTGAGGCCGAGGTTGTGCGTATAGCGGTCGATCCCGAGAACCAACCACGAGAGTGAATGCACGATCGGGTCGAGTATCGAGGCGGCGAAGATTGGCGTCACCGGGGTCCTTTCAACGAGATGGTCGGGGGAACGGGATCGTACCCCGATGCGTGCCAGGGATGGCAGCGCAAAAGCCGGAGGAGTCCAAGACGGACGCCGTGGAGCACGCCGAAGCGAGCGATCGCTTCGCTTGCATACTGCGAGCAGGTCGGCTGGTACCGGCAGGCCGGCGGGAAGAGCGGCGAGAGCAGACGCCGATAAAGGGCGATGCAGGCGATCGCCACGCGCTGCGAGCGGGTCATCGAAGCGCCTCGAAGACGGCGCGCTCGAGATCGGCGTAGCTCATCGCGGCACTCGCGGGCTTGGCGACCAGCAAGAGCCGCCCCGGCGCCGGGTCGGCGAGCCGCGCCTGAATGGCGGCGCCCAGGCGCCGTTTGATGAGGTTCCGGACGACCGCTCCCCCGACGCTGCCCGAGACCGAGATCCCGACGACGGGGTAGGCCCCGTCGCGGCCGCGATCGGAGAAAAGCGAAAAGGCCGACGTCTCGACACGTCGGCCGCTGCGGCGTAAACGATGGAAATCGGCTCGCCGCTTCAGGGTCTCATAGCGGCGCATCGGCACGGGGTGCTTGCTCGACCGCCTAGACGCTGAGGCGGTGACGCCCCTTCTTGCGCCGACGTGCGAGCACGTTGCGGCCATTCTTCGTGCGCATGCGCTCGAGGAATCCGTGGACGCGCTTGCGGCGTCGATTGTGCGGCTGGTACGTCCGCTTCATAATCTGTAGCTCCTAGGTGAACATTGAAAAGGCCGCCGATGGGCGGCAGACGGCTTAGGGAGTATAGGCAGGGGAGGGCCCGCGCGTCAAGCAGGGCCGCTCTCCACACCTGTTGAGAAAGCTGTGTATAGGGTGGGTTTTTCCGCGCCCCCGATGGCCTTTTTCGCCTGCTATAACAGGCTTTTCGACCCCTTCGAGGCAGCCCTTCGATTGTGGGCAAAAGACCAGAAAAAGACCGAAAAAGCGTCGGAACAAGGGCTGTGGATAAGTGTACAACTCCGTGGATATTTTCGCAGGGAGATGCCCTCATTAAGCCAAGCCGAGGAACCCACCCCGATGTTCGCAAGCTCCGGCTGCAGGGCATCGATAACGTTCTTAATCGGGCTTGTGAAGGAGCAACGGCATGGCGCTGACGGTCGGCACCTCGGAGTTTTCTACGGAGCTTTGGGAGAGTGCATTAGTAGCGCTGCGCGATGCGTTTTCGAAGCCGGTTTTCGAGATGTGGATCAAGCCGATGCACTTGCTTGCTATCAACGGAAGTGAGCTCTCATTAGGAGTTCACACCGGATTCGCACGCGAATGGGTGGAGACGCGCTTGAAATCGCAGATCGTCGAAACCTTGAGCGCCGTCTTCGGCGAAACGGTTACGTTGCGGATTCGCGTCCTCGAACCCGAAGAGATCGCGCAGCTCGCGCAGGCTGCAGCGCCGGCCCGCGAGGAGCGTGAGCCGGGCCTCTCGGCAGAAGCAAGCCCGAGCTTGGCGGTCACGCAAGCGCGCACCCTCGATACCCTGCGCAGTGCGAACCTCAACGCGCGCTACACCTTTGAAGAGTTCGTCGTCGGAAACTCCAACCGTTTCGCGCACGCCGCCGCGCAGGCGGTCGCTTCCGCTCCGGCCCGCGCGTACAATCCACTCTTTCTCTACGGCGGCGTCGGTCTCGGAAAGACGCATCTCATGCATGCGATCGGCCACCGCGTCCTCGTCGATCATCCCGGCGCCAACCTCGTCTACGTCACCTGCGAGAAATTCACCAACGAATTCATCATCGCGTTACAAAACAACAAAACGCCGGAATTTCGAAATAAGTACCGTCAGGTCGACGTGCTGCTCATCGACGATATCCAGTTCCTCGCCGGAAAAGAGACCACGCAAGAGGAGTTCTTCCATACGTTCAATGCGCTCCACGAGTCGGGGCGCCAACTCATCATCTCCTCCGATCGTCCGCCGAAAGAGATCCAGACGCTCGAGTCGCGGCTCCGCTCCCGCTTTGAGTGGGGGCTGCTCACCGATATCCAAAACCCCGATATCGAGACGCGTGAAGCGATCCTCCGGAAGAAGGCGCAGACCGACCGGATCCCGGTTCCCGACGACGTTACCTCGTTTATCGCCCGCGTGATTCCCTCGAACATCCGCGAACTCGAGGGAGCCTTGATCCGGGTGGTCGCCTTCGCCTCGCTCTCGAAATCGCCGATCACCACGGAGCTGGCCAGCGAAGCGCTCAAGAGCCTGATCGCCGATGCCTCGGTCAGCCGGGTCACCATTCCGAAGATCAAAGAGGTCGTCGCGGCCGCCAACGGGCTCACCTTAAAAGAACTCGATCACCCGCGCCGCGATGCTCGCGTCGCCGGGCCCCGCCAGATCGCGATGTACGTCGCGACCCAACTGACCAATTGTTCCCTACCCCAGATCGCGCGCGAGTTCGGGAAGAAAGATCACACGACAATTATTTACGCGCGCAACAAAATCAAAGAACAGATGATGCGCGACGAAGCATTCCGCAACCGGGTCGAGCGCCTGATCGACGCATGTCGCCGCTAAACCCACTCTCCACGCACCGACGTACAGGGGCGGTGTACGAAGGTGGATAACAAAACCGTCGCTGCGATCGCCCGAAACTGCGAAGAACGGCTCGCAGCCTTACCCACACGGTCGATGCGGTCGAAAGCCGCGTCCCCGTAGGCGAAAAGCGAACTTGTTCGCACGCCCCACCGCTCTACTGGTACGACGACTACTTTTATACTCAATAAAGAACGACGGCTTACATGCAAGAGGACGTGAGTAACTGTGAAGCTATCTTGTGAGACCAAGGAAATCTCGGCCGCCGTTGGCGCGGCAAACAAAGTCGTAAACGCGCACACGACGGTGCCGATCCTTTCCAACGTACTCATTCAAGCCGAGAACGGCTCCGTCTCCGTACGCGCAACCGACCTCGAACTGACCCTCGAGCAGCGGCTCAAGGCCGAGATTGAAGAACCGGGCAGCGTCACCGTGCCGGCAAAGCTGTTCGCAGGTTATCTGGCGAACCTCTCGCAGACCTCGACGCTCGACCTCAGCGGAACGCCGAATCGCGTCAGCGTGAAGTGCGAACGAACGAACTACGATTTCAACGCGCTCCCAGGCGAGGAATATCCGCCGCTGCCGGCCGCCGTCAAAGGCGCCCAATTCGCGCTCTCCGGAAAACGTCTGCGCGAAGGAATCGACGCCGTCATTTTTGCCGCGGCCTCCGAAGAAGCGCGCGGCGCGGTCATGATGGGAACGCTGCTCGAGATCGAAGGCGACAAACTCACGATGGTAGCGACCGATGGTTACCGGCTCGCGCGCTACGAAACCACGCTCGATGAATCGCCGGGCGGACACGAACGTTTTATCGTGCCGTCGCGAGCGCTCGCCGAGACCGCGCGTAATCTCGCCGGTGCCGATCGCGTGAGCGTTAACGTCCTCGGCGCGCAAAACAATCAGTTACAATTCTCCGCTGAAAACGCCGCCGTAACGGTGCGATTGGTTGACGGACAATATCCGAATTACCAGCAGGTGATCCCGGCGAAATTCGACCGGAAAATCACCGCGAACGTCTCCACGCTCGTCGGCGCGCTACGCCGTGCCGAACTCGTCGCCGGCGACCGCGCTTCAATGGTGAAGATGAATCTCTCCAATCACACGCTGATCGTCACCGCAAACTCCGAACGTTCCGGAAACGCCTACGAAGAGATCGAGATCGACCAAGTCGGTGACGATCTCACGATCGCGTTCAACGCGCGTTATATGATCGAAGTGCTCAACCACGTGAAGAGCTCGCAGTGTCACATTGAATTCGTCGGCCCACTTTCGCCCGCGGCTTTGACCCCGGCCGAACCGACGGAAGGTGCGTCGCAGCTCTACGTGCTGATGCCGTTGCGCCAATAACTCGATGCGCATCACGCGCATTTCGTTGGCAAATTGCCGCAATTACGGCGAGGCGACGATCGAGCCGCAAACGGGGCTCAACGTCTTTCTGGGGCGTAACGCGCAAGGGAAGAGTAATCTTCTCGAAGCGATCGGTTTGTTAGGCACCGGAAAATCTTTTCGCACCTCACGCGAAGCAGAGATCGTCCGTGACGGCTACGGCATCGCCGCCGTCAGTGCCGAAGCGGTCGTTCGTTCAGGGAACGTCACCCTCGGCTGTACCATCGCGCGCGGGGAGCGCGCAACGCGCAAGACGCTGACCATCAACGGTCGGGCGGTGCGATACGCCCACTTTCTCGGGAGGCTCCGTGTGGTGAGCTTCGCTCCCGCCGACCTCGCGTTGATCGTCGGAGCACCGGGCCTGCGGCGCGCTTTTTTAAATCTCGCCTTGGCACAGGAGCAGCCGCATTATTACACCGCGTTAGCGATGTACACGCGGACGTTACGCCAGAAAAACGCACTCCTTCGCGCCGGTCCGCCCTACGACGAAGAGCTCTTCGCCATTTACGATCGGACGATGCTCGAACGCGGCGCGCGCATGACGCTGGCGCGCGCGCAGTACGTGCAAGCGCTGAGCCCGCATGCCCGCGCCGAGCACCATCGTTGGAGCGCGGGCGAAGAATTCGCGCTCGGCTATAGCAGCGCGATCGGGTACGAGATCGGCGACGACGAAGCGGCGCTGCGCGAACGGTTTGCGCGCGCGCTCGACGCGGCGCGCCCCCGCGAACGGGCGCGCGGGATAGCGCTCGTCGGCCCACACCGCGACGACCTGACGCTCGCGCTCGAGGGACGTCCGCTCGCGGAGTACGGCTCGCAAGGGCAGCATCGCACCGCGCTGCTGGCATTGAAGGTCGCCGAGTACCGCGCGATGGCCGCGGCGACCGGCGAGGCGCCGCTCTTGCTGCTCGACGACGTCCTCTCCGAGCTCGATCCCGACCGAGCGCGCCGTTTTCTCGAGGGATTGGGCGACTTCGAACAGGCCTTCGTCACCGCGACGCACCTCGAGCATGCATTGCCGGGTGCAACGGCGTTCTCGATCGAGGGCGCGCGGGTCGAACGCGTCGCATGAAATTCACCGCGCTCGGCGAGGCGTTACGCAGCATCGATCTCGGCACCCCGATCGGCGACCCGCTCGCGATATTGCAGGGCCATTGGGGCGAGATCGTCGGGATCGCGCTCGCCGGGCATACCTACCCGCGCGCCTTTGCCGGCGGAGAACTGACGATCGTCGCGAGTTCGAACGGGTGGATCGCCAACCTCGCCTGGCTCGAAGAGGCGATTCTCAAGCAACTCGCGCTCCACGGCTACGAGGTAACGAAGCTGATCTACCGCGTCGGCCGGATTCCGGGGCGCAAGGCGCGCCCCGCGCAGGCATCGCCGGGGAGCGCGACCGCACGATCGGCAATCCGGGAGCAGCGACCGCCGAGTAAGGATGCCAAAGAAGCGCTCGCTCGGCTTCGCGCTGAAATCGAGGCCGACCGGCGGGCAAAAGCCGCTCTCGGGTGGAACGTATGCAACCGATGTGGAGCGCCGATCGCGCCCCATGCCGGGACGACCTGCGTCCTCTGCACGCTCGCTGCTAGCGAGCAGCGCACCCGTACGCTCGCACGCCTGCTCTTCGATGAGCCGTGGATGAGCTTCGAGCGCGCGCACGTCGCAGTAACCGGGCTGACGCGTGAGGATTTTTCCGCTGTGCGCCGTGAGTTATTGCGTCGCTGGGGGGATATCGTCAATCGGCTCGCGCGAGGGCGCGGAACTCCCATCGCGGATCGGGAGCGGGCGGTCGCACTTGCGTTCGTCGCCCTCAAGACCGGCCGCGTGCCCGACGAACTCGCTCCCGCAACGTTGCGAAACGAGTTCGGAGACGAAATGTACGCTCGACTCTTTGGAACTGAAACGACAAGATAGGTTATGGCAACAGATTATACCGGCGAACAGATCGAGGTATTGCGCGGGCTCGAAGCCGTGCGCAAGCGCCCGGGCATGTACATCGGCAATACCAACGAACGCGGATTGCATCAACTCGTCTACGAAGCGGTCGACAACTCCGTCGACGAAGCGCTTGCGGGTTATGCGAAAAATGTCGCCGTAACGCTCTTTCGCGATGGCTCGTGTTCGGTCGAAGACGACGGGCGCGGCATCCCGGTCGATATTCATGCCGAAGAAGGGCTGCCGGCCGCCGAAGTCGTGATGACGGTGCTCCACGCCGGCGGAAAATTCGGAAAAGGCGGCTACAAAGTTTCGGGCGGCCTACACGGTGTCGGCATATCGGTGGTCAACGCGCTCTCGGAATGGATGGTCACGCGCGTTTACCGCGACGGGCACATTTACGAATTGCGATTCGAACGCGGCATCACCTCGCAAAAAATGAAGAAGATCGGCAAGACCGATCGCACCGGGACGTTCCAACAGTTTAAGCCGGATATGGAGATCTTCGAAACCGGCGATTTTCATTGGGACGTATTGCAGAAGCGTCTGCGCGAACTCGCCTTCCTCAATCGCGGCTTGCAGATTACGCTGCGCGACGAACGCGGCGACCAGGTGCGCGAACGCTCCTATAAATACGAAGGCGGCATCGTCGAGTTCGTCAAGTACCTCAACGAAAAGAAAGATGCGCTTCACGATATCATCGCAACGCATCACGAACGCGACGGCGTGGATATCGAAGTTGCGCTGCAGTACACCGACAGCTACAACGAACAAATCTATTCTTACGCCAACAATATCAACACCATCGAAGGCGGCATGCATCTGCTCGGCTTTCGCACCGCGATTACCAATGCCGTTAACTCGTCGGCGCGTAAGCGCGGAATCCTCAAAGAAGCCGACGGCAATCTTTCGACCGACGATTGCATGGAAGGGCTCACCGCGGTCGTTTCGGTAAAACTCGCAGAGCCGCAGTTTGAGGGTCAGACGAAAACCAAGCTCGGGAACGCCAAGGTTCGTAGCATCGTCTACGGACTACTCAACGAACGGCTCGAGTTTTTCTTCGAAGAGAACCCGAAAGCAGCGCGCGCGATCATCGATAAATGCATGCAGGCATCGCGTGCACGCGAAGCGGCGAAAAAAGCGCGCGATCTCTCGCGCCGGAAGAATGCGCTTGAAGGCTCGGGGCTCCCCGGAAAACTCGTCGACTGCAAAAATCAAAATCCGAGCGAAAGCGAGATCTTCTTAGTCGAAGGCGACTCCGCCGGCGGCACCGCCAAAGGCGGGCGTGACCCCGATAAACAAGCGATTCTTCCGCTGCGCGGAAAAATCATCAACGTCGAAAAAGCGCGCTTGGATAAGGTGCTCTCGAACGAAGAGATCCGGACGATGATCACCGCACTGGGCACCGGCTTCGGCGATGAGTTCGACGTCGGAAAGCTGCGCTACCACAAAGTCATCATTATGACCGACGCCGATGTCGACGGTTCGCACATCCGCACGTTGCTCCTGACGTTCTTCTATCGCCAAATGAAGCCGTTGATCGAGCAAGGATACGTCTACATCGCGCAGCCGCCGCTTTACGGCGTTCGCAAGGGTAAAAAACAGTGGTGGGCATTCAACGAAGGCGAGCTTCGCGATATCTTCAACGGCGCCGACCCCAAAGAGTTTACCGTGCAGCAATACAAAGGCTTGGGTGAGATGGATGCCGAGCAGCTTGCCGAGACCACGATGGAGCCCGAACACCGGCGGCTGGTGCGCATCGCGGTCGAAGATGCCGTCGAAGCCGAGCAGATCTTCGTCGATCTGATGGGCGATAAAGTCGAGTCGCGCAAGCAATATATCTTCGAGTACGCGAAAAACGTGAAGGCGCTCGACCTCTAAGAAAGGCTCCGGTGGCGGGGGCTCCGCTCCTTTGGGGCGCATAGTGCAGAGAAGAATGCGCACGCGACTCGCCGTGCCCGCGGCTGCTCTCGTCCTCCTCATCGTTCTCGCCGTCACGAGCGGCGCGGCGATCCTCCGCATGGGGATCGAGGCGCTCGGCTCGCTCGCGCTCGGAGGGAACCTGCGTATCGCGTCGATCGAGCGGGCGGGGGAGCGCTTCGATCTCCACGATCTCCGTTTTACCTGCGACGGGATGACGATCGCGCGGATCGCCGACCTACGGGTCGGCTTTCGCTTCCGCGATCTGCTTCCCGGAAGCCGCCATCGTTTCGGCATCGACAGCCTCGAGCTCGACGGTGCGCGCTTCGCCCTCGTTCGGCTTTCCGACGGCAGCTTCGCCCTCCCGACATTTCCCTTTGCGGGCCCGAGCTATCCGCAACCCTCGAACCGCGTCCCGCTGGCGATCGCGGTGCGCGTCCGCGATGCTTCGCTGCGCTTCTCCGATACGCACGGCGATGCGGTGCGTGTCGTTTCGATCGATGCGGCGGGGCACTTCGATTCCGCTGCGCGCAGTACGCTGCGCGCCGACGGGCGCGTTCTCGGCCCTGGAGGCTCGCCGTTCTCGCTTCACGGCGGCGCCGACGCGGCGCTGCACCTCGCGCGCTATCGACTCACCACGCGATCGTTGCCGTTGGTCACCGCGCTGCGCGTGCTCCTCGGCCGCGGTTCGCGGGTGCAATTGCGTGCCGGAAGCGCACGGGATCTTCGCGCGACGCTCTATGCAATCGGTGCGCGCGGCCGCTACCACCTCGATCTCCAAGCGCAGCTTCGCGGCGGCGTTCTCGACGTTCCCGGGCTCGCCGTGCCGATCGACCACCTCGCAGGTGCGCTCGCACTGCGCGAGGGAGGGCTCTATATCAGACATCTCGCCGGCGAGCTCGCCGGTATTCCCGTCGCCGCAAACGGCGGCATCTTCGACTGGGGATCACCGCAACTGCGCATCGCGATCTCGGGCAGCGGTCGAACCGAGCGACTCGCGACGGCGCTCCCATGGCTGCGCGGGCGACCGCTCCACGGCGAAGTCGCCTTCGGTGCGCTCGCCGAAGGCGCGCCGGAGGCGCCGGTGCTGCGGGTACGGGTGCAAGCGGCGACGATGCGCTACGGCGCCTACCGTGTCGAGCAACTCTCCGCGCACGCAATCTACAGCGACGGCCGACTCGCGATCTCTGAGGCGCACGCGAACTATGGGCGCCTCCGGTTATCCCTCCACGGTGCTCTCCGCACGGCGGGGCCCGTTCGCAGCGAGTTCCTCGTTCACGGCTCCGGCGATGCCGCCGATCTTCCGATGCTCGGTGAGCTCTTGGGGCGGGAACCTCTGCGCCTCGATCTCGTCGTTCGC
>JAJXVC010000249.1 GCA_021782295.1 bacterium
CGGCACTGCGAGCGGTCGAAGTCGGGGCGCAGGCGATCCTCAAGGCGACGAAGGTGGACGGTATTTACACCTCCGATCCGAAAAAGGATCCCGCTGCGCGTCGTTTCGAACGCATCGATTACATGGATGCGCTCAATCGCGGCCTGGAAGTCATGGATACCACCGCCATGGCGCTCTGCATGGACAATACGTTGCCGATCCTCGTCTTCGACATGGGGGTTTCGGGAAATATTCGACGCGCGATCGAGGGCGAAGCGATTGGAACCTACGTTGGTAAAAATGTGGCGACGGTGATCGCCGGAGGGGTTGCATGAACGATTCATTTTTCAAAGACGTCGAAGGGAAGATGCAGAAATGCATCGATGCGACGCGTTCGGAGTTCGCCGCGATCCGGACCGGTCGCGCGACGCCTGCGCTGCTCGACCGATTGCACGTCGATGCCTACGGACAGAGCGTGCCGCTCAAACAGGTCGCGGGGATCGCTACGCCGGACGCAAGGACGCTCGTGATTACGGCGTACGATAAGGGCGTCGTGGGCGAGATTCGCAAAGCGATTGAGAAGAGCGATCTCGGTATGACCCCCAACGTCGATGGAACGACGATTCGCCTCAGCGTTCCGCCGTTGAACGAAGAGCGCCGTCGCGATCTCGTGAAGATCATCAAGAAAAAATCCGAAGATGGGAAAATCGCGCTACGGAACGTCCGGCATAAAGCGCACGACGATATCAAAGGGCAATTGAAGGGCTCGACGATTACCGAAGACGAGAGCAAGCGGATGCAAGAGCATTTGCAGAAATTGACCGATCGGTTTAGCAAAGATATCGACGCGCTCGTCGTGACGAAAGAAAAAGAAGTGATGGAGGTCTGACGCAGAGCTTCGTGGATCTGCAATTGGCGTTGATGCCCGAGGTCCATGCTCGCCGATTGCTTGGCGATCGGTGCGTGCGGACGCATGTCGTGCGACCGTACGGGAATTGGGTCGGCGTCGGAACGCTGCGGGTCATCGCGGTGCGCGCGGTCGAAAGCGGACTGGAACTGCTTGTCGGCTACGAGCGTTACGCTCGTATGGAGGGAACGTGAAGGCTCCCGTTGCCGCAGCGGACTCCGGCACAAGCGCGACGATTCCGCGACATATCGCCATCATTATGGATGGGAACCGGCGCTGGGCGCGTCAACGTGGCCTGCCAGCCGTTGAAGGGCACCGTCGCGGTATTCTTGCGCTCCGAGAGATTACGCGTGCCGCGAGCGATTTCGGCGTCGAAGTCCTCACGGTCTATGGTTTCTCAACCGAAAATTGGCGGCGCGAGCCGACGGAGATCTCGTTCCTCTTCGATCTCTGCGTCTTTTTTGCTCGGACGGAGCTCGCCGAGCTCAATAAAAATAACGTGCGCGTTCAAATCATCGGCGAATGGGAGGCACTCCCGCCGCGCTCGCGCGAGGCGCTGGAATCGTTGGAGCGCGATACCGCAAGCAATACCGGCCTCTTGCTGAACCTCGCCGTCAACTATAGCTCGCGCGCGGAATTGCGCGATGCCATGCGCGCGCTTGCTCGCGAAGTCGCCGCCGGCGCCTTGGCTCCCGATCAAATTAGCGAAGAGACGCTCTCCGCGCATTTAGAGACCGCGAATCTCCCCGACCCCGATCTCGTCATCCGCCCCGGCGGGGAGCGCCGTCTTTCGAATTTCTTGCTCTACCAAGCCGCCTATGCCGAATTGGTCATGAGCGATATCTTTTGGCCGGATTTTTCGCGTTCCGATCTTACTGCCGCGATCGAAGAGTTTGGGAGGCGCGCGCGGCGCTGGGGCGCATGAGCGAGTCGGTCGCGTCGAATGCAGCGACCGCAGTGAGGACGGGGCGGCCGCGGGTCACGAAGCGCCGCGTTGCCGTCGGTCTCCTCATTGCTGCAATCGGTCTGCCCTCCATCGTCTGGGCGCCCGCGTTCGATCTCCTCGTGTTGGCGATTGGGCTTGCTTGCCTCTACGAACTCAATGCGCTCTGTGAAATCAAAGGGCAAGAGCTTGAATATCCGATCGCGGTCCTCGGCGTCTTTGCCTACATCGTGCTGGCGAGTCTCGGGCGTCTGCAGAAGTGGGAGGGCGTCTTGCTCGCCGGGGTGACGATTGCGGCGTTCTCCATCGGCATGTACGGCGATCAACGAGGGTACTTTGCGCGTACCGCATACACGTTGCTTGCCGTTCTGTACATCGGGAAACTCCTGACCTATCTCGTGTTTCTTCGCAACGTTCCCGGCTTCGGCGCGTATTGGACCGTCTTTGCATTGCTCTGTATCGCGTTCACCGATATTTTCGGAATGTTGATCGGCAATCGTTTTGGGCGTCGACAACTGACGCGCATCTCGCCGAAGAAGACCGTGGAGGGATCGCTGGGAGCGTTACTCTGCGTCGCCGCGTTCGCAGCGGTGGCGAGCCGGTATGCGCCGCTCGGGCTCACGCTTTGGCAGGCGGTGGCGCTCGCCGCCGCGACCAACATCGGCGCGCAGGCCGGCGACCTGGTGGAATCGGCGCTCAAACGCGATGTCGGCGTGAAGGATACCGGTACGGCGATCGTCGGCCACGGCGGTTTTCTCGATCGTTTCGATTCGTATATTTTCGGCGGAACGGTCTTTTTCGCCGCGTTACATATTCTCGGCTTGATGAGCGTTCGCTAGGATGGCGCGGAGAAAGGTCGCGATTCTCGGCTCGACAGGATCGATCGGCACGCAGGCACTCGATGTTATCGCCGCACACCCCGAACGCTTCGAGGTCGTCGCGCTTGCCGCCGGCGCAAATCGTTCGCTCCTCGAACAACAAGCGCGCATCTTTCAACCCGCGGTCGTCGTCGACGCAACGGCGGGTGCCGAAGGCCTGCTCCGTGCTGCGACCGGAAGCGGCGCAGATATCGTTCTCGCTGCGACGACCGGAGCCGTTGCCATCGATGCAATTTTTGCTGCCGCCGAGCGCGGCATCGATCTCGCGGTTGCCAATAAAGAAGCGATCGTTGCCGCCGGCGAGTTACTGGTCGATGCGACCGCGCGCGGCGGCGGACGATTGCTTCCCGTCGATTCCGAACATAGCGCGCTCTTTCAGTGCCTCGTCGGCGAGGATCGCGCGCGCGTTGCCGCGCTCCTGATCACCGCTTCGGGTGGCCCGTTCCGCACGGCCTCGGCGACGACGATCGCTGCCGCGACGCTCGAGCAGGCGATGAATCACCCGACCTGGAGCATGGGAACGAAAAATACGATCGATTCGGCGA
>JAJXVC010000250.1 GCA_021782295.1 bacterium
CGTCGGCGAATCCGATAGCGAAAGCCGTTCGGAAGGTCGATGCGAGGGACTCTTTCTCCGGCGGACAGGCGCGACTCCCCTCTGAGATGCGCGTAAACGGGCAAAACGCACCGACACACGTCGGTACGTGGAAGCAACTCTTGCAGAGTTCGTCCGAGCGATAGTCGGAGCGCTCGGTCCAGAGACTAAATTTCGCTTCATCCATCTCGAGGAGACCGCCGTCGGTCAGTCTCCCGACATGATTGCGCGCATCGTGAAACGCGAGCGTGCATTTATAGAGCGTTCCATCGGCACCGACGACGAGCGCATTGCTGCGAGCGGAGTAACAATAGCGCGCACCCGCGCCGAAGACCGTGAAGCCGAGACAATCCCGCCCCGTGCGGGCCACCGCGCCATTGCGCAATCGCTCCAACGTCGGCTCGCGATCGAGCAACTGCTTCACGGCGCTTTCCGGTGCTGCCGATCCTTCCCATACCGTGTGGAAATCCAGCGTAAACCGCTCGTCCTCACCGAACTCGGCGGCGAAGCGCTCCACCAACATTTCGACCGAGGCGAGGTTTTCCGCATGGACGTTCGCCCGAACGACGACCCGATGCTCGTATGCCGAGGTCTTCAGGAGCCGGAGCGCCGCCCAAACCGAATCGAAGGTCGCGCCGCCGTCGATTGCCGGCCGCGTCTGGTCGTGCGTCGTTTCCACACCGTCGAGCGTCACTTGATAATGGCGACACGACGTCTCTTCCAAAAACGCGAGCTTCTCGGTATCGAGCAGCGCGCCGTTCGTGGTTATGCTCGTGCGAAGATCGACGCCCCAGGCAGCGCATGCCGCACGCACCTGTTCGCCGATCGCGCGCATCGTCGGAAACGCGAGTAACGGCTCTCCGCCGAACCACGCGACGTGCAGACTTTCGAGGCGAGGAAGCAGCCGATCGACCAACGCGACGACATCGGTGACGACGCCGTCGGACATCTCCCCGCGAAGAAAGGATTCATAGCAATAGGTGCAGCGAAAATTACATGCTTCGGTGGGGAGGAGCACGAGTTCGAACGATCGTTCATCGTTGAGTGCGGCGTGCAAATCATCGACGCCACGCATTTCATCGCGATCGACCGGTACCAAAAATCCATTCTCGATCAGCGCTCGTTCGAGCGGATCGGCCCCTTCACTCGGCGCACATCCTTTGAGCAATCGGCGAATCGACGGCATCTCTTCGGCGGTAAACGCAACAACGGAGCCGGTAAAACTATTGGAGAGGAGTAGTGATCCTGCGACGACGCGCATCGCGTTAAAGCGGGAGGCCTTCAAGAGGCTCCTCGGGTCCGAAGGCATGAACGTTTGGTTCCTTTATCTGATGGAGCGGCTCCAAGCGCCGCTGTTAATGCTGCGCTGACGCCTTTGTCGAGCGACCCGGATAGCCGTCGGTCAGAACGACGCCGATCGCTCCGGCTCCGGCGTGCACGGCAATGACCGGACCCGCCTCAACGATATCGACGGTGATTTCCCGACCGGCGCAACGTTCGATGATGCGTTCGCGCATCTGTTCGGCGAGCTCCGGCGCTTGGGTGTGAATCACGCGAAACCGCGTCATCCCCTCGCCACGATTCTCGGAACACGCTAGCTCGGCCATCGTTTCCATCGCGCGTTTGAACGTCCGTACCTGCGAGCGCGAAACAACCGCGCCGGCGTCGAGCGTCAAAATCGGTACAATTTTCATCAAGCCGCCGAGCACCGCTGCCGCGCGTCCGATGCGCCCCGTCCGCTGAACGTGCGACAGATCGGGAAGCGTCGCGAAGAGCGGAGTGCGATCGCGCATTGTGCCGAGGTGCGCGAGCATCTCTTCCATCGTCGCACCTTCAGCCGCCATACGTGCGGCATCCTCGACGAAAAACTGCAACCCGCCGGCCGCGTTGAGCGAATCGAAGAGTTCGATGCGGATGCCGGTCATATTTTCTGCGGCGGCGCGAGCCGCGTTGATGGTCCCCGAGAGCACCGAGGAGATCGTTATGCAAAGAACATCCTCACCGCGCTCTGCGGCCTGGAGAAACGCCTCGCGAAACATCGCCGCACTCGGTTGGGAGGTCGTCGGCAGAACCGGATCCTTGCCGAGCCGCTCGAAAAATTGCCGCCGCGAGATATCGATATAATCGCGGAGCGATTCATTCCCGAAGACGACGAAGAGGGGAACGACGGTGATGCCGAGTTCGAGGGCACGCGCCGGATCGATGTCGGCGGTGCTATCGGTAACGATATGAATCGGCATTATGTTCTTGCCACGGCATTGCCAGCGACCAACGCCGCGATTTTTCCGACGACATCGGCGCGCGCTTCTTCTATCGCCGCGCGAATTGCATGTTTGATGCCGTTTCTACTGATGCGACCATGCGATACGATACAGTTACCGCGCAGGCCGAGGAGCGGTGCTCCACCATAGGTTTCGTAATCGTACCGCTTGCGCAGACCGCGCAGGCGCGGCAGGAGCAGCGCCGCACCGAGCTTCGCCGCGAGCCCACCGCCTAAAACCTCGCGTTTCATGATCGAGCCGAGATCACCGATCATTCCCTCGCAGGTCTTCAAAACAACGTTTCCGACGAATCCGTCGGCCACGATGACGTCGGCCACATTATGGAACATATCTTTTCCTTCGATATTTCCGATAAAGTGCACCGGCGCTCGGTCGAGAAGCGTCGCCGCCTCCAGGACAGACGCGTTGCCTTTCGTTCGTTCCTCACCAACGGAGAGCACGGCGACGCGCGGGCGCTCGATCCCGAGCGCAGCACGCGCGTACGCGCTCCCCATAATCCCAAATTGCACGAGCCACTCCGGGCGACAATCGACGTTGGCCCCGGAATCGAGCAAGACGGAAGGACCGTTGAGTGCCGGCCATACGGTCGCGATCGCCGGGCGCGCGATCCCTTCGATGGTGCGAAGTTTCACCAACGAAATCGCCAGAAACGCCCCGCTGTTGCCCGCCGAGACGACGCCCTGGACCTCACCGGATTTCATCAGTTCGACCGCTCGTCCGAGCGAGGTTCGCTCCGAGCCGCGCAATGCTTGCGATGCATGCTGATCCATCGGCACGGCATCGGGTGCGTGTTCGACGGCGATGTGCTCGCCGGTCGCTCCGTGAAGGAGCGGGCGTATGCGTGCTTCATCGCCGACGAGCACGACATTCGCTCCAAAGGTCTCGACGGCAAGCAGGGCACCTGCAACAACCTCTTCGGGTGCGCGGTCTCCTCCCATCGCATCGACGGCGA
>JAJXVC010000019.1 GCA_021782295.1 bacterium
CACTCCTCGATTCGCAACGCATCGCGAATCTCGGCGAAACTTTCATCGTCGACCGTCGCACTGAGCGCGAGCACCTGCGGGTCGCCGACCGCGGCAAGCGTTGTCGCGATCTCGCGATAGCCGGAGCGACGTCGCGCTTTGCCGACGTGATGGCTCTCGTCGACGACGAGCAAATCGATGTTGCTCGCTCCCGCGAAGCGTTTGGCATGATAGCGCACGAACTCCGGCGTCGCGAGAATCATATCCCACGCCCCGCTCTCGAGCGCGGCGAATAATTCTGCGCGCTCGCTCGTCGAGATCGCGCCGTTCGCGCGAAAGAGCCGCATCCCTAACGGTTCGAGCTTGCGCACGAAGCCTTCGAACTGATCGTTGCAGAGCGCGCGCAGCGGATAGAGGACGACGCTCTTTCGCCCGCGTTCGAGTGCTTCGGCGGTCGCGGCGTACGCGAAGCAATAGGATTTTCCGCGCCCGGTTCCCATGATCCCGAGTACGCGTTTCCCGGCGAGCACGCGGTCGATCACCAGTGCCTGTGTCTCGTGCGGCGTATGCTCGCCGATCAGCGCCGCGCGAATGCGATCGAGGTTGCCGTCCCAGCCCCGGCGCGCTTCGGCTCCTTCGCGGCTACGCTGCCGACGCAGCGCGGCATCGTCGATCTCGACGACGATATTGATGCCGCGGTTACGCTCGCTCCCGTCGTTTGCGACCCCGCCGCCGGTAAGCGCCGAGATGAAGGCGCGATAACGCGTCCCGCCGTCGATCTTCGGGGCGATCCGCGCAGCGATCTCCCGGCGCAGAAAACCCAACTGAAACGTCCCGAAACATACCGCGATAGCATTGGCGTCGTAAGGGTTCTCGGGTTGGCGTTGCAGCGCGAGCTCGACGCCCTCGCTGAGCCCGGCGATGCTGTCTTGGCGCCCCTCGAACGAGACTCCGACGACCTTCGTGTTAAAACGACGTGCATCTTCGATGCCCGCAAAAGGGCCGCGATCGAGAAAACGATCGCTGCGTTCGAAGAGATCGTCGAGAAAATCGTTTTCGGGCGCAACGCGAGACTCCCCGGAGAGGAGGCGTTCGAACGCCTCCTCCGACGGGGTCAGATGCTCGCGCGGACTACTCGTGCGCGGAGCGCTCCGCGGCATCGAGATCGAGCGTGATCTCTTCGTGTCCCTGAATCAACGCGCTCTCGTCGAGCCCGGCATTCTGCGCGTCGAGCGGATCGTATTCTTCAACCGCTTCGTCGTGGTATTCGTGCAGTTCCGGTTCGGCGAGCGCAACGTTACTCTCGTCGCGTTTGCGTTTGTAGCGCGCCGGAGCCGCAGCGCCCGTATCGGGACGCGTCGACTTGCGTTTGGCGCGCCGTTCGCGCCGAGCAGCGACGATATCTTCGCGCGGCTGTCCGCTCCGTGTGACGCCGGTTGCAGCGGCCTCTGCCGCAGCGCGTGGGCCCGCGGCACGGAGCGCCGATGCTTCGGCGCGACGCTTTGCCGCCGCGGCAAGCTGTCGTTTGCGGAACGTCAACACCAACGGCGCCGAATAGAAGATCGAATGATAGCCGCCCGAGCAGATACCGACGAGCAGCGCGAAGGCGAAGTTCTTCAAACTCGCGCCGCCGAGTGCCAACAACGCCACGAGCGTGATAATGACCGTCGCCAAGGTATTGAACGAGCGCGTCATCGTCTGCTTGATCGATTCGTTGACGATGTAATCGTAGGCCTTCCCGGCCATCAGCTTCGTATTCTCGCGTATTCGGTCGAGAATGACGATCGTATCCATCACCGAGTAGCCGATGACGGTCAGCACCGCCGCCAAGAATGCATCGTCGGCGCGCTTATCGGCGAGCGCGTAGATGCCGATCATCATCGCGGCGTCGCGCACGAGCGCGATCACCGTGACGAGGCCGAAGATATAGTTCCAACCGAAGCGGAAGGCGATGTAGAGAAATTGGATCGAGAGCGCGATGACGAGCGCCCAGATCGCACTTTGGAGATACTCTTTGCCGAGCGATGGCCCGACCGACGCGATCTGCGATGCGGCGCGATCGACCGGGGCGACCTTTCCGAGCGCCGCCCAGAGCGGCGTCGAATCGTTGGCATACGCCTTCTGCGTCTCGATGATGAAGCGCTTGCCGCTCTTGCCGACGGTATTGATGCGCGCATCGCCGATTCCTAACGGCGTAATCGCGGTGCGAATCTGCGCGCTGCTCTGCGGGCTGTCGTAAGCGACCGTGATATCGGTACCGCCGGTAAACGAGAGCCCCAGGCGCAGCATGTGCGAGAACTTGAAGCCACCCGGTGCCTGGCTTGCATGGAAGAGCATCGCCGCGAGGCCGACGGCAATGACGGCATACGAGATGGTTGAAACGATGCGGAACCATCCGACGATGTTCCAATTCAGTCGACGAAACAGCATGCTGCTAACCCTCCGTCCGCGAGAAGACGCCGAGATCGGCTTTCCGAACGCCGAAGAACTCCGGCGCGGTCAGCACGTCGTACTCGACGAGAAGATCGACGAAGAATCTCGTCACGAAAACCGCGGTCGCCAACGAGACGACCGTTCCCCAAAAGAGTGTAAACGCGAAGCCCTTCACCGTACCGGTGCCGAGCATAAAGAGGACGCCCGCGCCGACGATCGTGGTGAAGTGCGAGTCGAAGACCGCAGAGAACGCGCGCTGGAAACCGACGCGCACCGCGGCACGCAACGATTTTCCGGCCCAGAGCTCTTCTTTCAGACGTTCGAAGATCAGCACGTTTGCGTCGACGGCCATACCGATCGAAAGAACGAAACCGGCGATCCCCGGCAACGTCAACGAGGCCTGCGAGATCGCAAGAATCGCGAGCATCACCAACACGTAGATCGCGAGCGCGAGGTCGGCGAGCAACCCCGGAATGCGATAGGCGACCGCCATGAAGATCAACACCAGTCCGAGCCCGAGCAACGATGCCCAGAGCGACTTCACGAGATCGATCTTGCCGAGCGTCGGCCCGATGCCTTCCTTTTCGACGATCTTCGTCGTCACCGGAAGCGCGCCGGCATTGAGTTCGTTCGCCAGCGTGATCGTTTGCTTCTCGGTGAAATTGCCGGTGATCTGCCCGCTTCCGAAGATGGGGCTGATGATCGTCGGCGCCGAGAGGTAGTGGTGATCGAGGAAGATGCCTAACGGTTTCCCGACCGCTTTCGTGGTGAGCCGTCCAAACTTCGCCGGATCTTTCGTTTGGAAATCGATATTCGGGCGACCGGCGCTATCGTAGCCCGCCTGCGCTCCCTTCAAATCTTTTCCGGAATAGACGACCGGACCGCTCGCGTTATAGGCGCCCTGCGCGACGTATTGGCACGCCTTCGTATTCTTCGGGTCGGCGTTACATGCCGCAAGTGCAGCTTCGGCCTGTGCGACCACTTGTGTGGGAACGATCTTGTATTCGAGCACTGCGACCTGCTTGAGCAATCGCTCCGCCTGCGCCGGATCTTTCACATCGGGCAGCTCGACGAGAATGCGATCGGAGCCGACCTTCGTAATCGTCGGCTCGGTGACGCCGAGTCCGTTGATGCGTCGGTCGATCACGTCGATCGTTTCGGCTTGCACCTGCGATGTGATTTGCGGCACCTCGGCGGTCGGATAGAGCTGCAACAGGAGGCGATAGCCGCCTTGCAGATCGAGCCCGAGATGGATGCTCTTTTGTATCGGGAGCACCAAGCGCAGCGAGAGAAGAATCGTTGCGAGTACGACCAGCGCTTTGAGCGGGGTCTTCCAAGTATTCCAGTTCATGGCGTCTTTCAGGCGTGAGAAAGCGCGGCACCGTACGGGCCGGCACCTAACCCTCGGAGTCTAGCAGGGTCGTGGGCGGTCGTAAAGGTTAGTCGGCGGGCGCGGCTTTCCCGCTGGAGAGCCCGAGCGCCTCGATCGTGCCCAGCGGAACGACGGGGATCTCGGAGGGAAGTTCGCTGAAGGCGAGGACCTCCGCCTCGATCCCGCTCCGGGCGAGAAATTCGGCGAGGAGGGGGCGCAGCAGCCCCCCGCAGAGGATGGGGAGCCGCGCCCGCCCCACGCGGCGCGCCCAGCGCACGATCTGGTCGCGCAGGGCGATCGCCGCCTGCGGATCGACCCCGTCGGCATCGCCGCCCCACGCCGAAAGAAGCGAGCGCTCGAAGAGCGGGTCAAGCAGCAGGGGCGCGAGCAGTTCGTTGCCGCCGCGCCGGAGCTGCGCGGGCACGAGTTGGGCGCGCGCCGCCGCGCAGAGATCGCGCGCATCGTGCCTCCCGGAGCCGACCATCGCATCGAGCGCAAGGACCGGATCGCGCGGCCAGATGCGCTCGCGCAAGAGCTGCTGCCAGGCGCGGTGGACGCTTCCGGGTGCAAGCGCGTCGGGCGCAATCTCCTTCACCAGCGTCGGCACCGCGTTGCGCAGGTGATCGATCAGCGTCTGAAACTCTTGGCGACCGAAGAGTTCGGCGGCATTCGCGCGCACGATCTCGGCGAGATGCGAGCCGAGAATCGAGATCGCGTCGAAGACGAGCGCGCCGCGCTCCTGCGCGAGCGGGCGCTGATCCGGAGCGATCCAGGCGGCGGGCAAATCGTAGACCGGGTCGCGTGTCATCTCGCCGAGACCGGCAAGCACCGTTTCGTCGGCGACGGCGAGCAATGCATCGAGCCGCAACTCCCCGCAGCCGACGATGCGATCGCGCACGCGCATCGCATAGCCGCGCTCGCGCGCAAGATCGTCGCGCAAGCGCACACCGGGCAGCACGATGCCGATCTCCGCAGCAAGCGCGCGGCGCACTTCGCCGATCCGATCCAACAGCGCATCGCTCTGCGGCGATGCGAGCAACGCCGCGAGATCGGGGGCAAACTCGATCGCGAGCGCATCGACGCCGACGAGCCCGAGTGCGATCTCCGGGCGACGCATCGAACGACGTTTCGCATCCTCGCGCTCGGCGCGAGCGGCGCCTTCGGCAGCATCTCGTCGCCGCGTCGCAAAATGTGCGGCGAGCCAACAACTCACCGCGAGCGCGAGAAAAATCGGGCGCGGCAACGCCGGTACGAACGCGAGCGCGGCGAGCAACGCTGCGACGCCGCGCAGCACTTCGGGGCGCGCGAAGAGTTGCACCGCCAAGTCGCTCCCCAACGCACCGTTCGCGGCGACGCGCGTCACCATCATCCCCATCGCGACCGAGATGAGAAACGCCGGTAGGGTCGTGACCAATGCGTTGCCGATGGAGAGGAGTGCGAAGGTGTGGAAGGCCTGCGCGGGCGAGAGCCCGTCGTAGAGCGTCCCGACGGCGATGCCGCCGAGCAGGTTGAGCGCCACGATCGCCAGTGCCGCGACTGAATCGCCCTTGACGAATTTCCCCGCGCCATCCATCGCCCCATAGAAATCCGCTTCTTGCGCGACCAATTCTCGCTTGCGCCGCGCTTGTTCGCCATCGAGCGCACCGGCATGGAGATCGGCATCGATTGCCATCTGTTTGCCGGGCATTGCATCGAGCGTGAAACGCGCCGCGACCTCCGCGACGCGCTGCGAGCCGCTCGCGATCACCACGAATTGAATCGTCACCAAGATCGCAAAGACGATCAAGCCGACGACGGGATTATTCTGCACCACGAAGGCGCCGAACGCCGGGATCATCGTGCCGACGCCGCCCGGGATCGCGCCATGCGTGAGGATCAGCCGCGTCGCCGAGATGTCGAGCGCGAGGCGGAAAAGCGTCGCGACTAAGAGCGCCGGAGCGAAGGCGCTAAATTCCAGCGGATCTTCGACGCTGACGGCGAGCAGCAATACTAAGGCCGCGGCAAGGATATCGATTCCCAGCAGCACGTCGAGCAACATCGGCGGCAACGGCACGATGAGTACCGCGACGATTCCCAGCAACACTGCGGCAAAAGCCGAGGCTGCAAATCGCTTCACGGCGATAATGCTCCGGCGCGCACTAGCGCGACGACGATCTCGGCGACCGCAACGTAGAACTCGCCGGGAATCTCTTCGCCGATCCGCGCGCGGGCGTAGATCGCACGCGCGAGCGGGGGATTTTCGAGCACCGGAATCTCCGCTTCTTCGGCGAGCCGTCGCAGTTCGAAGGCGTGTTCGTCGCTACCGCGCGCCAGTAAACGCGGGACCGCGATCTCCGGCGGCCGGTACTCCAGTGCAACCGCGATATGGGTCGGGTTGGCGATGACGAAACTCGCCTCGCGAATGCGCGCGAAGCCGCTGCGCAGCAGCGCGCGGTGCAGCGAACGGCGCTGCCCGCGGACCTGCGGGTCGCCGTCGCTCTCTTTTATTTCGCGCTTCAATTCAAATGCGCTCATGCGCAGTTTTTTGAGCCAGCCGCGATGCGCGGTTGCATAATCGAGCAGCGCGAAGAGCGATGCGGCGGCGAGCGCCGCGCCGACTGCGGCGACGACGGCATGCCAGGTGCGCGCGGCAACCTGCACCGGAGCAGCCGCCTGCATCGTCGCGCCGAGTAACGCGGCGAACGATGGTACAACGGCAACGGCGGCAATGATACCCGCTAGCGGAACACGCAGGAGCAGGATCGCGGTCTCGCGCGAGAGCATGCGCTTGAGGTTCTCCTGCGGTGCAAGGCGATTCCACGCGAATTTCAGCGCGACGAAGCGCACGCCGCCGCTCTGGGCGATACCGATCGTTGCCGCTCCAATCGCCGCCGCCGCCATCGGTAGCAGTGCGAGGCTCGCTACGTGCGCGAACGTCGCGATGCTCGGTCGCCCGGCGAGTGCCTCGCGAAGCGCGATTGCCAGTGCGCCCCCCAGCGGTTCAACGACGGCGAGCAACGCGAGAAAGGCGGCGCCGAACGCCGCGAGTGCAGAGAGATCGTTCGAACGCGGACCCTCACCGCGCTCGCGCGATTTACGCAAGCGCGTCGGTGTCGCTTCGAACGAACGCTCCTCGGCGCTCTCGCTCATGGTGCGAGCCCCGGCGGCAACAACGGCACTCCGGCGCGCATCGCCGTGATGCCCAGCGCGAGCGCGGTCGCCACCGTCACCGCTCCGAACGCTAGCGGAAATGCGAGCGCGTAATTTACGAATCGCGGAATCGTGCGCGCGACCGCGGCGAGCGCGACCTGTACGGCGAACGCCAACGCAATTGCGGGGCCTGCGATCTGCAACGCGGCGATGACGATGCTGCGAACGTACCACAGCACGAAGGGCAGCGCTCCTGCGGCGGGAAAGGGCGCGCCCGGCGGCAGGCGATGCAACGATTCGGCGAAGCCGGCGATAACGGGACGATAGGCGCCGAGCAGAAAAAATCCGCCGGTGAACGCGAGCGACCACAGCCGCCCGAAGCCGCTCGGTGCGACGAGCGCGACGTTCGGTGCGACGGCGTGGACGCCGACGTAATCGTCGAGCAGTCGTCCGGCGACATAGGCCGCGTCGTAGAGCAACGAACAACCGATGCCGATCGCACTCCCGATGGTGAACTCAAGCGCAAACGCGATTGAATACCCAAGCATCGGTGTCGACGCGCTCTGCATGGCGACGTGCGGTGCGCTCAACCCCAGGGCGAGCGCACCGGCGATACCCACGCGTGCGAGCGCGGGAATGCTGGGATGCACGAGCCCGGGTGCGCGCGCGCAGAAGCCAAGCGCGCGCGCGAAGATCAGCAGCGTTACGATCACCGCACGAGCTCGGGAATCGCTGCAAGCGCTCGCAGAAAGAGTTGTGCGCAAAGATGCAGATCGAGGCCGCCGAGCGCAAGGAGCGCCGCGCCGACGGCGAGCGTCTTCGGCAGTAGTACCAGCGTCTGTTCTTGGATCTGCGTCGCCGCCTGGAGGATCGCCACGGCGGTGCCGACGAGCGCAGCAATGCCGAGGACCGGCAGGACCATCGTCGCCACCAACATCGCACAGGATCGCAGCAGTTCGCCGAAGGCATCCACCGCCTCAGCGTAAGGGAGTGTTGTTACGAAACGATGCGCGCGATGTTACGGTGACGTGTCGAGGCGCCGTACGCGCTCGCTACGCGTTACCGACGTTCTTTGAACGCCGGGCGCCACGCACTCGCGGCGAGCAGCGCCGAGCCGATCGCGCGCGCCGCCGGCGAGCGATTGAGCGTGTAGAAATGGACGCCGGGCGCTCCGCCGCGCAAAAGTTCCATCGCCTGCACCGCCGAATAGGCGACGCCGAGATCTTCGATCGCTTTAGGATGTTCGCGTTGCTTTTCCAACTCTGCGATCAATTTCGGCGGAAACGTTGCGCCGCACATTTTCGTGAAGCGCGCGATCTGATCGTAGTTCGTGATCGGCATGATGCCGGGTAAGATCGGCACGGTGATGCCGGCTGCGCGCGCGCGCTCGACGAACGAAAAGAATTTTTCGTTATCGAAAAAAACCTGCGTAATTAAGAATTTCGCCCCCGCCTCGACTTTCTTCACGAGATTGGCGAGATCGTCTTCAGGGCTTGCCGCCTCGAGATGAACCTCGGGATAACACGCCGCACCGATGCAGAAATCGTAGGAGCGCGCGAGATAGGCGATCAGGTCGTTTGCATACGGAAACTCTCCGGCATCCACCCCGCCTTCACGCGGCGGATCGCCGCGCAGCGCCAGCACGTTCCGAATGCCGGCGCGGCTGAGTTCGTCGAAGAGCGCGCGCAACTCCGCTCGGCTCTGTCCAAACGCGGTGACGTGCGCGAGCACCGTCATCCCCGTGCGCTCGGCGATCTGCTTCGCTAATTCAACCGTGCGCGCACGCGTCGAGCCGCCCGCGCCGTAGGTAATCGAGACGAAGGCCGGGCCGAGTGCCTCGAGCGATGCGATCGTCGCGAAGAGTGCTTCGCGCCCGGCATCATCTTTCGGCGGAAAGAACTCGAACGAAAAGAACGGACGGCGGCTCGCAAGCTGCCCGGCGATATCCATGCCGGGTCGTTAGCGAAAGCTCGCGAGAACGCCTCCGCAGAGCAGCGCCCATCCATCCACCATGAGGAAGATCGCTTGAACTCTATGCGGCTCGCCGCGCCCTCATCGTCGCAATACGGAGACTTCCGGGGCCATCCGTGTACCGCACTCTCACGCGAATGTCAACATCGACTCCAAGCTTCGCGAGCAATTGCGAAAGTCGCGGCAGCGAAAAACCCCACACCTTGAAGTTCACGATCTTCGAGACATCGGCTTGAGCGATGCCAAGCCTTCTGCCGGCCTCTCGCTGGGAGAGCGCGAGCGCCTCGATGCGACGAAGAATCTCAAGCGCGAGAAAAGATTTCGCCTCCAACTCTTCTTGGTCAGGGTCTCCGTCCCAAGCGCTCGCCGTCGTAATACCGGTCATCTCCTCACGCGTCTTCTTGTTCCCGGCGGCGCGCCCACGTGAGCCGACTGCGGATGAGATCGGTTTCCCTTTTCGGCGTTTTGATACCGCACTTGCTTTTCTTTTGGAAGAAATGGATGGCATAGATCAGCTCTTTCCCAACGTAGTAGATGCCTCGAAGCGCTCCATCGCGGTCGTTTGCCGCGATCTCCATCGCTTCACGGAGGGCGCCGTGCATTTGCTTCGCATCGTCAACCTTCCGACCCATCTGCGCGGCGAATAGCGCCGCGCGGATAGTATGTTGCGCCCTGCCGGGCAGCCTCTCAAGATCTTTTTTGGATCCGCCTACCCAATAGACAGGCTTCATCCGAGTCTCTCGATGATAGGCATTTTACTATCATCCGTCAACATCGATTCGGCGCAACTCATCGAAAGCTCGCGAGAACGCCTCCGCAGAGCAGCGCCCATCCATCCACCATGACGAAGAGCAGCAGTTTGATCGGCAGCGAGACGACCGGCGGCGAGAGCATCATCATCCCCAGCCCCATCAGCGTCGCCGCCACCGCGAGATCGATCGCAACGAACGGGAGATAGAGCGCGAAACCGATCGCGAACGCGCTGCGCAACTCGCCGACGACGAACGCGGGAATCAACACCGTCAGCGGCGTGGCGTCGGGTGCGACGCGCCGAAGGCGCGCGGCGCGCGTGAAGAGTTCGATATCGTCGAGGTGCGCCTGGCGCAGCATGAACGCGCGCAACGGCGCAACCGCGCGTTCGAGCGCAACGCCCTGCGAGATACTCCCCTTCTGCAGCGGGGCGAGGGCAACGCTCTGAATGTGCTGCATCGTCGGTGCCATAACGAGCATCGTCAGTACGAGCGCTAACCCGGTCAATACGGTATTCGGCGGCAATGCCGACGCGCCGATCGCCGAACGCACCAGCGAGAGCACGACGACGATACGTACGAACGAGGTGCACATGACGAGCACGAGCGGCAAGACGGCGAAGAGTGCGAGCGAGAGCAAGACGTCGAGCGGCAGCGTCGCGTGCGGCCCGGCGAGCATCGGCAATGCGCTGTTCATGCGCGAAGGGTAACCCCGAGGGGTTACCCATGTGTTGCCGCGATACGTCCGAAAGGTCGGCTAGGGCGCCGGCGGTCTCGCGATCAATTCACTAACGCGAATGCCGAAGTTCTCGTCGACGGCGACGACTTCGCCGCGCGCGATCAATTTATTGTTGACGAGCAGATCGACCGGACCGCCGGCGAGCCGATCGAGTTCGATGATCGTTCCCGTGCCGATCTTCAGCACATCTTCCACCGACATCTTCGTCTTGCCCAATTCGGCGGTCACCTGCATCGGTACGTGCAGGAGGACGTCGATATTCTTTTGCGTGCCGTGGTTACTGACCATCGTTCCCTCAATCGCTCGTAGTGATCGCGCCGCGACCGATCGCGACGGCAAAGTGATTGTTGCGCACTCCCAGTTCGCCGCTCGCCAGCGCCTCCCCGTCGGCGAGCAGCGCGATCTCGCGGCGGCGCAGGGGGACGACGGCGCCGGGAGCCCAGGCGGCGATCTCCGCCGCGCGCAAGTGCGCGCACTCCGCGCGAGCGGTCAGCGCGAGCTCGACGTCGCCGATCCGCTCGATCGGGGCGGCGTGCGGGGTTCCCGGCTGCGGCTCGCTCTCCAGGGCGACGCCGAGCCGACCGCAGGCGCCGCCCTCGACGAGCAACTCGAAGTAGCTCCGAAAACGGCGCTCGCCCATCGCCTCGAGCGGTGCGCTCGTGGGGCCGCAGAGCGGGGCGAGTGCCGGTGCGATGAGGCGTAGAAAGCGCTCGAAGACCTCGGCCTCGACCGCCGAAAGCGCACGATTCGCCGGAATCGTCACACCGAATGCAAGCCCGACGAGCGAGCGCACCTCATCGGGGCGGATCAGAAACGCCGCCGCACCGAGCGGCCCGCAGAGCCCGTCGATGCGTGCCCCGGCGCGTAGCACGAGCCAACCCTCGTCGTCGGGAATCCGCGGCGCGAAGAGGCGCACCTCAACCGCTCCCAGCGCGCCCTGCAAGCGTTCGCGGACGTTCGCCGCAACGAGCGCCGCAGCAGAGAGCGGCAGCAGCGAGCGCCGCTCCCAGCGCAGCGCGCGCAGTCCCGTTGCGTCGCGCTCCGAGAACGCGAGAAATCTCACTTCAGTAGATCCATCGTGGTCTTCGCAACCGCGCCTTGCGCTTTGTGCGCTGCGAGGAGCGCTTCTAACTGCAAATACGCATCTTGCAAGCGGTTGAGACTCGCGTCGATTTCGACACCGCTCCTCGCGCGCGCGTGCGGCGTCAACTTCGAAAAGCCGCGTTCGCCCGGTGTGCCGAGATGCGCGGCGACACCCTCGGGCGCACGTTCGCGACGCGCATCGAGCGCGCGTAGACGACTTCCAGCCGGGAAACGCGCGAGCGCAATGCGACCGGCGACGACGCTTTCACGCTGCGTCCTTCCGTCACGAGGATTAAAGATATCGCGATCGTATCGCAACGCGCCGTCGGCATCGATTCGCACGTCGCGCACTTCGTGTAAGGCGCGATCGACGGAGTCGATCCGCAGCGGTTGTAACGGAGCGCCGGGGCGAGCGTAGCCGAGAACCGCATCGCCGTTCGCATCCACGAGCGCTCCGTCGCGCAGCGCGAAGCCGCCATCGTGAGTATAGGCCGCTGTTCCGTCGCGTAGTTGCACGACGAAGAGCGCGTCCTCCGGCGCCGCAACGCTCAGAGGATCGAGCGTGCGTTGCGCCGGTGCGTGCGACGCGATATCACCGCGATTTGCAGCGGAACCGGGCGTGAAAGCGCGCCCGACGCGTTGTTTCGCTTCTTCGATCCGCTCGAAGGCGCGCGCAGTATCGATGCCGACGCCGTTCACTTATGCGAATTCCCGCAGATCGCTGGTCGCGAGAATGCCGCGCGCCGCAAGCGCGTAACGTACTTCGTGCAACGCGCGTTCGACTTCCGCACGCACGCCCGATGCGCAGAGCGCGACGAGGTGCAAGCGGCGATCGCTTCCACCAAGCAGTAGATGCACGCGTCCTTTTTCACCGCCGAGCGCGAGCGTGCAACGACGCGCGGTATTATGCGGAGCGAGCATGACGGCAACGATGCGGCGCGCGAGCGAACTCTGCGCCGAGCGGCGCTCGCCGCCGGCGATTGCAAGCGCAATTCGCTCGGCACCCATACCGCGCGCTTGCACCTGCATGCGCGCGCCGGTCGCGTTCGGAGAGAGCGGAGCCGAGGGGCGCGCCGTGCGCGCCGTGTGCGCCGTTCGTGCTGCGCGCGAGGGCAGCGTTGCGCGGTGCGCGCTTGGAGCCTGCGAAAGATGAAGCGCGCTGATCCACGCCTGCGAGAGTGCGCGGCGGTCGATCTGCGCGAGCGGTGCGGAGAGCACCGAGTAGCGGACATCGTCGATATAGGCGTTCATGCACCCCATCGTGCATGGCGACGGTTGCGCTCGCGTGTCGCGAACGTGAACGCCGCGTTACGGAGTGCTGCCCGGTAGGCCTTGCGCTTGATAGCGCTCGTACGACGAAAGCACGTTCTGCACGTAATTTTGCGTCTCGGGATAGGGCGGCACGCCGCCGTATTTTTCTACCGCACCGGGACCGGCGTTATATGCTGCGATCGCAAGTTTGGTATCGCCATGGAAACGATCGAGGAGCCCGCGCAGGTAGCGCGTCCCACCGGCGACGTTCTGCGCCGGATCGTAGGGATCGCTGACCCCGAGCGAACGAGCGGTCGCGGGCATCAATTGCATGAGCCCCTGCGCGCCGACCTTCGAGGTGGCATTGGCATTAAATCCCGATTCGTTGGCGATCACGGCGGTGATGAGTTTCGGGTCGACGCCCCAGATCGAACCCTGCCCCTGCGCGAGCGCGGCGATCTGCGTCGGCGGAACCGGGGCGGCAGCAGCGGGAGCCGCCGCAGCGAGCGCACCGATATCGGCGGTCGCCGATGCGGCGCCTTGCCCCTCGAGCGCGGCTTGAACGAGCGCGGCGAACGGGCCGGCGCTCGGCGAGAGCATCGGCAGGCCGTCGACGCCGACCTGCGCCGGAGCGACGCGCGCCTGCCGTTCGAGCGGCGCAACGGGAGCCCCACCGCCGACGATGCCGGCGATCCGCGCCTGGATCGCTGCGATATCCGAAAAAATACCCACGTTCATAGAACTCTATCGGCAGTTTCGGCGAGGATCCGCAGGCTCCGCCCTGGCTCGGCCTCCTCCGGGCCCTGCTCGAGGAGCGCCCGCAACGCCGGCTCCGCGGCGACCGCCGCCCGCAAGGCCGGCTCGTCGCCATGGATCCCGAGCGCCCGGGCATCGGCGCTCCGTTCGAGCAAGGCGAGCGCCTCGCGGACGCGTGCCGCTGCAGCGAGATGCTCCGGGCTCGCGACCGCCGACATGGTGCGCGAACGACTGCTCGGCACGTCGATCGCCGGGTATCGCCCGCAGCCGGCAAGCACCGGCGAGAGCACGATGTGCCCGTCGAGCAGCGCGCGCGTCGCATCGAGCAGCGGATCCTCGGCGTCGGCGGCGAGCACGGTGGCGACGAGCGTAATCGAGCCGTGGCGCGTTGCGCCCGCTGCCTCCAACCAACGCGCGAGCGCGGGAACGACACTCGGCGGCCAGCCACCGCGCCCGAGCATCTCGCCGCGCGCGAGCGCGAGTTCGCGCAGCGCGCCGGCGTAACGCGCGAGACTATCGCAAAGCAACAACACGTGAAGCCCGCGCGCGCGTAGATGCACCGCATGCGCCATCGCAAACTCCGCCGCGGCAACGCATTCGGCGGCTCGCGCATCGCTTGTTGCTACGATCGTCGTCGTTCGGTCGTCGGTTCGCGCGATGGTGCGTTCGGCTTCGCGTCCGCGCTCGCCGATTGCCGCATAGACGACCGCATCGGCGGCGCATCCGCGCGCGATCGTATCGAGCAACGTCGTCTTGCCCACGCCCGCTCCACCGAGAAGGCCGATACGCGCACCGCGACCGAGCGTGAGTAACGTGTCGATCGCGCGAACGCCGCACCAGAGGGGGCGATCGATCGGCACGCGTTCATGCGGTTGCGGGGCGGCAAAGCATGCACGGCGACGCACTCCGACGATCGGCGCGCCGCCGTCGATCGGGTCGCCGCTGCCGTTACAACTGCGGCCGAACAATGCACTCCCCAACGTCGCAAACTCGTCGTGCGGTGCGGCTCGCACCACGCTTCCCGGGCGCACGCCCTCGGGCGCATCGATGGGAACGATCGTCGCGCGCATCTCGCGCAACGCAACGACGACGCCGCGAGCCCCGCCCTGCAAGCGCACGCGCGAACCGAGATCGATCCCCGGCACTCGGGCCTCGATCGCCGCATCGTTGACGGCGAGCACCTCGCCGCTGCCTACGGCGTACATGCGTCGAGCACCGCCTGCAGACGAACGCCGAAGCGCGCATCGATACTGCCCTCGCGCAGTTCGAGCACCGCATCCCCCGGCGCGAGCGTCGAATCACGACGGCACGGAAGCGATGCGTCGTGCCAACGCGCGGCATCCTCGGGATGCAGGCGCATGCAGAGCGGTTCGCCGAGCATCTGTGCGCGAACGTTCGCGACGATCGCGGCGATTTCGCAGGGTGCAAGTTGCAACTCGCGTGCAAGGACGCCGGCTGCAACTTCACGGAGGAGCCGTGCGCACGCCGCATCGAGTGCATCGTTCAAGCGCGCATACCAACGTGCGCTCTCGGCGAGGGCGCGTGCCGCAGCCGCATCGCCGCTGCTCTCGTTTTCGCATGCAGGCGGCGTGG
>JAJXVC010000251.1 GCA_021782295.1 bacterium
TAAATCTTTTGTTATGATTCCAGAGGAAGTCCCCCGAACCCGTGCAACTTGTGTCGCAGCAGCAGGTACCCCTCTCCTCTGCTTCCTGCCGTGTATCTGCTGCGCTGCACGTTTCACTCATTTTTTCGTGGAGGACCCTCGTTTTGAGAACACCCGGTAGAATTCTCGTGGCGATGCTTGCTGCGTCGTCTATTCTCGCAGCCTGTAGCGGTGGGCATAGCAGTTCGATGCTCCCGCAAAGCAACGCCACATCGAATGCATCGCCCAATCGCGTCTCCGCGCAGTCGGTACGCGTCGGCAAACCGCAGATTTTTTATTCGCGTAATTATTTAGCCGCGCACCCGAGCTTCCAATGGGGCCCGAACGCACGCACGGCCATGGGAAAACTTCGCACGACGACCTCGAACCTGCTCTATAACGGCGGCCCGGTGCAGACCGCTCCGCAAGTTTACCTGGTGTTCTGGGGATGGCAGAGCCAGAACGACACGACCGCCGATCCCGATGGATTAGCGGCCTATCTCACCGGCTACATGCAGTCGATCGGCGGTAGCCTCTGGGTCAATACCGACACGCAGTATTATCAGACGCTCGGCGGAGCGACCACCTACATCGCCAACACCAATCCGCAGTACGCCGGCGTGTGGTACGACAGCTCCGTACCGCCGACGACCTACACCGATGCACAGGTCGCCGCGGAAGCACTCACGGCTGCAGCGCACTTCGGCACGTACAGCTCGAATGCGAATTTCGTTGTCGTGACGCCGACCGGCTACACGCAGAGCGGTTTCGGATCGCAGTGGTGCGGCTATCACAACACCACGACCGATCCTTCGGGCAACCCGCTCGCCTACACGAACCTTCCGTATACGCCTGATGCCGGAACCGGCTGCGGCGTTGGTTCGGTGAACTCGCCGGGAACGCTCGACGGTGTCTCGATCGTCGGCGGCCACGAAGAAGCAGAGACGCAGACCGACCCGGGTGCCGGCAACGGCTGGCTCGATTCGAGCGGCTCGGAGATCGGCGATAAGTGCGCGTGGACGAATCTGCAGAACTACACGTTCCCCAACGGCCAGACCTACCCGGTGCAACCGCTGTGGAGCAACGCCAGCAGCGGCTGCGTGATCACTTACGGCTCGGTCGGACCGACCCCGAGCCCGTCGCCGACGCCGGTTCCCACGCCGACGCCCGCACCGACACCGACCCCGTCGCAGACCCCAACGCCGGCTCCGACGCCGACGCCGATCTGCCACGGGCACAAGTGCCGCCCGTAACGCCATCACCGAGCGCGTAAGCGCGCAGATCGGTCGATAGGAGATCGCGCGGCGTCGAAAGACGTCGCGCGATCTTTTTTCTGTCGGGGCTCGATACGTTTTTTCTGCGCTCGACCCAACACTTGGGGGGCCTCGGCGCATCTTTCCTACCGGAACGCTTGCCCCCAGGAAGGAAGAACGCCCGATGCCCACTGCCCCCGATACCGCCTGCGTGCAGGCCGCCCAGACGGGCAACCGCGAGGCGGTCGACGCACTGCTCACTGCATGCTGGAGCGACGCCTATCGCATCGCTCGCGGCATCATCGGTGAGCGTGCGCTCGCCGAAGACAGCGCGCAGGAGGCGTGTGCCCACATCGTTCGCACACTGACCGAGCTACGCGACCCCGCTGCATTTCCCGGCTGGTTCTACCGGATCGTCGTCAATGCGGCGCGCGCGACGATGCGGCGCGAACGTCGTCACCGCAGCGCGCTCGCGTTCGAAGAACGCAGCGATCTTCCCGAGCTCGATGCGGATGGCGAGACTCTCGATCGTCTCGGCATCGAACGAGCACTACGTGCGCTCCCCAGCATGCAACGCGAAGCAATCGTGCTGCACTACTACGCGGATCTCACCAGCAAGGAGATCGCCCGCGTCGTCGGAGTTCCCGACGGAACGATTCGCTATCGATTGTTTCTCGCAAAGCGTCGGCTCCGGGTACTCCTCGGCGAACCGCGCGATGCGGCTCCCACGATGACGGAGGTCAATGGACATGCCTAACGATACCATTTTGCGCTCGCGCATTCGCGCAGCGCTCTCTACGGCGCCGGTCGCGACGCCCGATCTCGCCGAAATTCACCGCCGAGCGGCCGAACCGAACCGCGCACGTACCGCGCAACCCCGCAATCGGCGCATCGCCGCAATCGCGTTAGCGATCGCACTTCCCGCCGTCGCTTTTGCGGCAACACCCCACTCGCTGATACAGGCGACGCTGCATCGGCTCGCTGCTACCTACTTCGAACCGAAGATGGCTTCCGGGATCGCACGCGCGCTTCCGACGTCAAGCACGATGCAGCGCATGGTTCGCATCGAGAAAACGCTGCGGAGCGGCAATGCAAAATCCGTAACCTACCTCAATGGATCGATCGTCCACCCGGTTCCCTTCTCGGTGGCACTCGCGCAGGCAGAGCACGATTTCCACGTCGTATTGCCGCAGCCGAATTCGGCGTGGGCAAAGACGCCGACGGCAATGTATGTCGGCGGCACGCTCTCCTACGGATATCGCTTGCGCTCCGGCGGCGTACTCGACGTATCGGTCAAACGGGCGAACGCTCAGAACACGAAGCCCGTTGGAATCCTCGGCGCATTCACGGCGAAGTTCTCCAAAAATGGGCGGCTGCTTCACTCGACACGGGTGAATATTGCGAGCTTCGCCGTCGCCGACGAAGTTATTACGTTCCAATCGGCCCGGCTCTCGGTTGCACAACTCGTCGCCATCGGCAAGCGCATGAACGGCCGCGAGATCGGTCACTCGAAATAACGTAGAAAAACCGATGATCTTGGGTGGTGAGGCCGTCGCTTCGAAGGGAGCGGCGGCCTTACTGGCGCTCGTCAACGAGTACTTCAGGCGCAATCGTCGGCGAGGCGCGAAAGGTGCGGGCTAGGGTTACCGCTTCTTCGCGAAGTCGCGACAGCCAATGAAACCACTCGGTTGCGACGGAAGAAAATATCCATCGGCGATGTACCTTCCGTGCACGCGTACGAAATGAAGCCCTCGATCGTAGCGCTCGCACGCGGGAGTCCACGGAGCGGCGCGTCGGTCGGAATCACGTTTCAGCTGCAAGGCCCAAATCGTCCCCACCGCGCGATCGTATGGCTTCTTCACCTCGGCGCCGACTTGGAGATAGGGAGCGGCACCCGGCAAGAAAATGGATGAACGACGGAAGCGGTAGATCGCCCTCCCA
>JAJXVC010000252.1 GCA_021782295.1 bacterium
CTTCGCCATCGATCTCGACCGGTTCAAAGAAGTAAACGAAAGCTACGGGCGGACGAGCGGCGACGAGCTTCTTCGCGGAGTCGGGCGTCGCTTGCGCCGCCTTTTCGACGATACCGCCACGGTCTCTCGTTTTGGAGAAGACCTTTTCGTCATTCTGGCCATCGGGCTGAATTCACGCGAAATCGTCGACGGACAGGCGCGGCGCATTCGCGATGCGTTCGAATCGCCGTTCGAGATTCGGGATTCCGATATCTATGTGACCGCCAGTATCGGTATCGCCGTCGCCGGAGAAGACGGCAACGATGCGCACGGCTTGATCGAATCCGCTGAAGCGGCACTGCTTTCGGCAAAACAAAGCGGGCGGAATACGTGGCGCTTTTTCACCCCGAGCATGCTGCTTTCGTCGGTCGAAAGGATTACGCTCAAACGCGATCTTCGCGTCGCTGCGGTGAACGATCAACTCGCGCTCCATTATCAACCGATTCTCCGCGCTTCGGATGGCGCGCTTGCGGGGCTCGAAGTGCTCGTGCGTTGGCAGCACCCAAGTTACGGGATGCTGATGCCGGACAACTTCGTACCGCTCGCCGAGGAGTCGGGGGCGATTGAAGATGTCGGCGAGTGGGTTCTCGCCTCGGCCTGCGAGCAATTCGTACAGTGGCGCAAAAGCGGTATTAAATTGGGGCGCATCGCCGTCAATCTATCGGCACGACAGTTCGAAGGGCGCGATCTTCGGGAACGAGTCGCGGCAATTATCGAACGCACCGGAATCGCTCCCGAACATTTGGAACTCGAACTCACGGAAAGCGCGATCATGCGCGATGTTACCGGAGCGATTGCGACGTTGCAAGATTTGAAGCGTCTGGGTGTGCGAATCGCGGTCGATGATTTCGGCGCGGGATACACGAGCCTCTCGTTTTTGCGTCGCTTCCCGGTCGATTCACTCAAAATCGATCAGTCTTTCATTCACGATTTGCACGAAGGCTCGCACGATGAAGCGATCGTGAAAGCGATCGTGACGCTGGCGACTAATCTCGGCCTGACGTCGGTTGCCGAAGGGGTCGAAGATGAGGGAGTCTTTATGCAACTGCGCGCCCTCGGTGTCAGCGAGGTCCAGGGATTCCACCTTTCGCGCCCGATGACGCTTGAGGCCACCTCGGCGTTTCTTACCGACCGCGCCGCTATGGCGAGCGAGTAGCCGCCCCGGGCGCAAGCGCGCGAACGTCGACGCACTCCGTCAGCGCGCGGCCTAACCGTTCGAGCCCCTCGCGGTCGCGTTCGCTAAAGCGCGCTCGCCGTGGGCTGTCACAGTCGATCACGCCGAGCGGCCCCGTCGCATCGCGTAGCGGCACCACGAGCTCCGAGGCCGAGGCGCTATCGCAGACGATATGGTCGGCAAAGGCCGCGACGTCGTCGACGAGGATCGATGCACCCGCGGCGAAGGCTTTTCCGCAGACACCGCGCCCGACGGCAATGCGCGTGCACGAGGGCTTGCCGATGAAGGGGCCGAGGACGAGGTCGCCGCCCTTCGCGAGATAGAGACCGGCGAAGTTCAGCTCCGGTATCTCCGAGGCGAGGAACGCCGCAAAGTTCGCGCAGTTGGCGAGGGCATCGGGTTCGCCCTCGAGGAGGGCGCGGAGTTGACGCTCCAATTGTTCGTAATCGACCGGCATAGATGGCCTCTTCGCGCTCTCGGCGCGCCTCCTCCCGCCGAGCGCGCGTAAACGGAAGAGCAAGGGGGCGCGGCGAAGGGGCAACGCGACGATGGAACTCGACATGGGGGTTGGCGAGCAGGTCGGCAAGAGTTCTGCATTGGTGCGGCGGGCTGCGGCATTGCTTGCCTCAGATCACGCATTCGATGAATTGTTCGTGCATTTGACCGAGATGCTCGCCGAGCTCGTCGACGCATCGACGGTCTTCGTCGCCCTGCCCTCGGGGAGCTCCGGTTATGCCGTCGAGTATCTCTTCGATCACGGAAAGATCTTGCGCGAAAATCTTCCGCTCCACGATGGATCGGTCGCGTTGCGCGCGATCTGCGAGAAGCGATTGATTTGGGGCAATTCACCGGAGCAGTGGGCGCCTGAAGGGCGCGTCGCGATCGATAAAGAGCATCCAGAGCGCAACGACAGCATATCGGCGATCTTTGCACCGATGCGTCACGCCGGTGCGATCGTCGGCTGTCTCTCGGTGCAGAGTCCGAAGGCCAATGCTTATACCGAGGCCGAGACCGAACTCGTGGCCGCAATCGCGCACTTTCTCGGCGTTGCGTTAGAGAACCGACGGCTTTTCGATCAGAGCCAACGCATCGCACAGATCGACCCGCTCACCGGACTGCCGAATCATTCGAAGCTCGTACGCGATCTGGAATCGCTCGTCGCCAAGGCTTCTTCGACGCGCCCCGTCGCTGCGGCGATCTTCAACGTCGTCAATTTTTCGCAATTTAACGATACGTACGGATATGCGCTCGGTGACGAAATGTTGCACCGGATTGCGGCGATGATCTCGGCTTTTGCTGCGCCGAACGTTATCGTCGGGCGCTACGGCGGTGATGCCTTTTTGATGATCGTCCACGGCGAGTCAAGCGAACGGGCGATCGTGACGATCGACGAACTCGCGCGAAAATTCTCCGAGTTGACTTTTGATATTGAGGGAGGGCGGATTCCGATCTCGCTTGCCTGCGGCTACGCAATGGCGCCGATCGATGCGCTGACGCGCGTCGATCTGCTCGCGCTCTGTACGCACCGCCGGCGGCTGAGCCGCAAACGCGGCGGGGCACCGGTCGGGGATGACGAGATCGATGCATTAGCACTCAACGGTCATTTTGCCGAGGTACAGACGCTCGTCGACGCGTTGATGGATCGCGACCCCTTTACGCGCGTTCACCTCGTGCACGTGAACGCGATGGCCAAGCATTGGTCGGAGGCGAATCTCGATCTGCAACCCTCGGAATTCTCGACCTTCATGCAGGCGAGTCTCTTGCACGATCTCGGCAAGCTGCTCGTCTCGGATCGCATTCTCGTCAAGCCGGGGCGGTTGACCGCCGATGAGTACCGGTCGATGCAAGAGCACGCGCGATTCGGGCACAACATCCTTTCCGATTTCCACCGCTTCGAGGACGTCGCGAAGATCGTCGCGCAGCATCACGAGCGCTGGGATGGGAAGGGCTATCCGAACGGCATCGCCGGCGAGGAGATCAATCGGCTCGCCCGGGCGGT
>JAJXVC010000253.1 GCA_021782295.1 bacterium
CTGCGGCGAGGTCTCCTTGCCGCGCACGATCTCGAGCAACGGCATGATGTTTGCCGGCACGAAAAAGTGGAGTCCGAGGAAGCGATCCGGGCGTTTCGTCACGCTCGCCATCTCGTCGATATCGAGCGTCGAGGTATTCGATGCAAGAATGCACGAGGGTTTGGCGATCGCGTCGACCTTCGCAAAGACCTCTTTCTTGACGTCCATGCTTTCGAAGACCGCTTCGACGACGACATCGGCATCGGCGAGTTCGCCGTACTCTTCGGTAAATTGAATCGACTGACCGAGCTTCCACGCCTCTTCCTGCGTCATTCGGCCCTTCTGAACCTGATACATGAACATCCCGAAGACCGTCTGTTTCGCCTTCTCGACGGCGGCATCGTTGGAGTCGATGACGACGACCGGGATGCCGGCCTGTGCGAAGGTAATCGCGATTCCGGTACCCATCGTGCCGGCACCGATGACCGCCGCTTTCGCGATCGGCAGCGGTTCGGCGGCGGGGAGGCCGGGAATCTTGCTGAGTTCGCGCTCGGCAAAGAACACGTGCCGCAACGCAAACGACGGCGCCGAGCGGGCGAGTTCTTCGAAGAGACGCGCCTCACGCGCGAGCCCGTAGGCGAACGGTAATTCGACGGATGCTTCGACCGCGTCAATGAGTTTATGCGCGGCAAGCCCGCCGGCATCTTCGGCGGGAACCATTTTGTGCGCTTGCGAGACGACGAACGCCGCCGCCTGTGCGCTGATGCCTTTGCCGAGTTCGACGCGTCGCTGCGAGATACGGCGCTTTCCTAACGGCGCCGCGAGCGCGATCTTTAGCGCCGCATCGAGGAGATGTTCGGGTGAATCGACGACTTCGTCGAGCAGCCCCTTCGCCGTCGCCTCTTCGCTCTTGACGTTGCGACCCTTGAGCATCATGTCGAGTGCATCTTGTGCACCGATCGCTCGCGGCAGGCGCTGCGTACCACCGGCGCCGGGAAGCAGGCCGAGTTTGATCTCGGGTAAGCCGAGTTTCGTATCGGCGGTTGCGACGCGATAGTCGCAGGCGAGCGCGAGTTCGAGCCCGCCGCCGAGCGCATTTTTCTCGATCGCAGCGACGAAAATTTTATCGCTGCGTTCGATCGCGGCAATAACGTCGCGAATCGATTTCGTCTCGGGGGTCGGGACGGTTGAGAAATCGTTGATATCGGCGCCGGCCGAGAACTGCCGGTTCGCCCCGCGCACGATGACGGCGCGGATCTTCTCGTCGGCGCTGGCCGCTTCGACGATCGGATAGAATTCGCCCGAGAGGGCAAACGAGAGCGAATTGACGGGCGGATTATCGAGAGTGATAATCCGCACGCCGTCGCGGTCTTCGGTATGAACGAGCGCCATGACTACGCCGTCACCGCCATCTTGCGGTCGAGTTCGAAGCCATCCTCCGGCAACGTCATCACGTCGCCTGCGCCGTCGATGATCTGCCGTTTGTACCATGCGCCCTGCGAGAGGACGTGGCTGGCGTAGAACTTCGCCGTCGCGATCTTCGCCGTGTAGAACGGATCCTTATCGCCTGCGGCGATTTTCTCCGCGGCAACCTTTGCCGCGCGCGCCATCTGCCAGCCGCCGGCAACGACACCCCAGAGTTTGAGGTAGGGAACCGAACAGGCAAAAGCTTTCTTGAGATCACCCATCGCATTCATGCCGATCCATTGCGAGACTTCGGCGAGCGTCGCGATGCTCTTGAGCAGCGCTTCACCGACCGCTTTGACGTCGGCATTCGAGTCGGCGGCGGCCTCTTTTGCGAATTTTTCCATCGTCTTGATCACGGTGGTCGCGGTTGCGCCCATATCGCGGATCAGCTTGCGCCCCACGAGGTCGAGCGCCTGGATGCCGGTCGTACCTTCGTAGATCGTCGTGATGCGAACGTCGCGATACTGCTGCGCGATTCCCGTCTCTTCGACGTAGCCCATCCCACCGAAAATCTGCACCGCGTTGGAGCAGAGTTCGACCGCATTCTCGGTGCACCAGCCCTTCACGATCGGAATCATCAGTTCGATGAAGGCTTTATGCTCTTTGCGCGTCTTTTCATCGGGGCTCTTCTGCGCGAAATCCAGCGAGGCTGCGGTGACGTATGCAAGCGCGCGCATCGCTTCGATGTTCGCTTTTTGCCACATCAGCATGCGGCGCACGTCGGGGTGTTCGATAATGCGCACCGGCGCTTTATTGCGCGTCGTCGCATCGGACATCTGCACGCGCTCTTTTGCGTAGGCAAGCGAGCTCTGGAAGGCGCGATCCGCGACGGCGTAGCCTTGCACGCCGACCGAGAATCGAGCCGCGTTCATCATGATGAACATATATTCGAGGCCGCGATTCGCCTCGCCGACGAGGAATCCGATCGCACCCTTCCCCTTTTCGCCGAACTTCATCGTGCAGGTCGGGTTGCCGTTGATGCCGAGTTTGTGTTCGATGCCGGCGCAGATCACGTCGTTCTTCTCGCCGAGCGATCCGTCGGGTTTGACGAGGAATTTCGGGACGATGAACATCGAGATGCCCTTGGTCCCTTCGGGCGCATCGGGAAGACGCGCGAGGACGAGATGGATGATGTTCTCGGCCATGTCGTGCTCGCCGAAGGTGATGAAAATTTTCTCACCGCTGACGAGGAAGTGATCGCCCTCGGGAACCGCCTTCGCGCGCACCTGCGCGAGATCCGAACCGGCCTGCGGCTCGGTGAGGTTCATCGTGCCGGTCCATTTTCCCGAGACGAGATTGGGGATGTAGGTCTTCTTCTGATCGTGCGAACCGCAGAGTTCGATCGCTTCGATCGCGCCCTGGTTCAGCAACGGACCGTTGGCGAAACCGATATTCGATCCGTTCCACATCTCCAACGTCGGCCCGAGCAAAAGCTGCGGCAGGCCCTGGCCGCCGTACTCTGCCGGAACGGGAAGCCCGATCCAACCGGCATCGGCGAATTTTTTGTAGGCTTCTTTGAAGCCCTTCGGGGTCGTGACGTTGCCGTTCGCATCGATCGAACAGCCTTCCTTATCCGCCGTGTGATTGAGCGGATCGAGCACGCCGGTCGCAAATGCACCGGCCTCTTCGAGAATCGAATCGAGAACGTCGAGCGTGTCTTCATTCCCGGGGAGCTTTGCGACCTCGTCGATACCGGCGAGTTCGCGGAGGACGAACTGCATGTCGCGCAGTGGGGCTCGGTAGGTGCTCATGCTGATGT
>JAJXVC010000254.1 GCA_021782295.1 bacterium
TATTCTCGACGTGGGTGTTGATCTCGCCGGATCGCGCGCGGGTATCGATCGGCGCGATCGTCGCGCTCACCGTCGATCCGCTCTCGCTAAAGAGTTCCAGACACGACATCAGAGCGATCATTCCGGAATCGGCATACCAGTTGTCGCGGAAATAGAAATGCCCGCTATGTTCGCCGCCGAATACGACATCATCGTCGCGCATGATCTTTTTAATGATCGAATGCCCGACTTGCGAACGGACGGGAACGCCGCCGTGCGCGAGGATCTGTTCGGGGACGCTGCGGCTACAGATGAGATTGTAGAGGATCTTTGCGCCGGGATTCCGTTTCAGCGAGCTGATGGCAACGAGTGCGGTGACGGTGCTTCCGTCGATAAGTTCGCCGCGTTCGTCGACCAAAAACATGCGGTCGGCATCGCCGTCGAAAGCGACCCCAAGGTCACAGCCGTGCTTGCGCACCGCGGCCTGCAAGTCGAGCATATTCTCCGGCTCGATCGGGCTTGCGGGATGGTTCGGAAAGTTGCCGTCGAGTTCGAAGAATAGCGGCACGACGGTGCAGGGAAGATGTTTGAAAACGTGCGGAACCGTCGCTCCGGCCATGCCGTTTCCGGCATCGATCGCAATTTTGAAAGGCTTGATCTTCGAGCGATCCACAAAACTCAACGCATGCTCGGCGAAGTCGTCGAGGACGAATCGCTCCGAGATCGTTCCCACCCGCGCGGCCTTCGGCGGCAAATCATCGGCAAGAATACGATCGCGGATCTCCCGCAGGCCGCCCTCGAAGGAGATCGCCTGGGCCTCGGAGCGCGTAAATTTCATCCCGTTGTATTTGGCCGGGTTGTGCGACGCGGTAATCATCACGCCGCCGTCAAAGCCGTACTTGCCGACCGCAAAATAGAGGGCATCGGTAGAGACCAGCCCGATCGAGACCACGTCGGCGCCCGCCTCGGTCGCCCCGCGAGCGAGCGCGGCGAAGAGATCTTCGCCGCTGGGGCGCATATCGCGGCCGACGACGATGCGCTTTGCCCCAAGGAGCGGGACGAAGCAGCGGCCGATCTTGTACGCTAAGTCGACGTTAATCTCGGATGGAAAGATCCCTCGGACGTCGTAGGATTTGAAAACGCTCTCAATCGCTGAATTTTCCATGGCTCTAGACGCTCTTCGGAGGGGCTCTTTACGAAACCTACCATCCGGTTAGCGGGAACGATCGCCTCGACGCTTTTCATTGCAGCAGCGATCTTTTTCTCCTTACGCGTTGCCACCGTGACGAGAACGCGCTTGGCGATTCTTCTCGCGCGGGAGCATACGGTCACCGCGGCAGCGATGTTGATGAGCCGCGTCGCGCTTTCTCGCGTCGATATCGTCGGCGCGCTTCAGACGGAGGGGCGTAAACCAACCGTCGCGGCGCAGAAGACCTTTCGGAGCGCGGACGCATTGCGTCGCAAAGAATTGAAGCGAATCGCGCGCGTCGTAGCGGCCGAGCATCTTCGCGATGCTGCTGCGGCATTGAACCTGTACGGCGGAGTCGATCGGGTGCTGCGAAAAGAGATTGCCGAGCCGATGTTCGCCGGAAAGCTGGCCGCGACCGACGAAATCGAAGAATCGATCCGCGTGCTTTCCGAAGTCGAAGGAAATTACGAACGAAGCGTTACCATCGATCTCGCTCGCCGCGAAAATGCGCTCGACGCAGAAGTGAAAGCAACGATTGATTCGGCGATCTATCTGCGTTCGCTCTGGCTCCTGGGGTTCGGCGTCCTCGCGCTCGGCGTCAATTTGTACAGCGCGCGTCTCTATCGGCAACTCGCCGACGAGCGCACCGTCACGAAAATTCTCCAGCGGGCATTCATCAGCAGCCACGTTCCGTTGCCGAACTGCGAGATCGGAAGCGCCTATAAATCGGCCGACGCGCACGCTGCAGTCGGCGGCGATCTCTTCGACGTCTATCGGTTATCGAACGATCTTGCGCTCTTGCTTATTGCCGACGTCAGCGGAAAAGGCGTTGATGCGGCGGTGATCACGGCCTTCGTGAAGTTTACCGTGCGCGGGATCGCGCTGCGTCGCCGCGATCCGGCGCAGATCCTCAGTGAGTTCAACGTCGCATTCGGGCAGACCGTCGAAAACCCGTATCTCTTCGTGTCGATGTTCGTGGGGATTCTCGACACGACAAAAGGTGAACTTACCTACGCCAGTGCCGGGCATGACTCTGCGTTCGTTCGGCACGGCCACGACGTGCGTCAATTAAGCGTCACCGGCCCGGTGATCGGCGTCTTACTCGAACCGTACGAGACAAAATCGGCGATCTTCGATGACGGCGATTCTTTGGTGCTTGCTACCGACGGGCTGACGGAGGCGCGTAACCCGGCAGGCGATCTGCTCGGTGAGGAGGCGGCGATGGGGATCATTGCCGAGGCTCCGCAAGAACCGCAGCAACTCGCCGATTATATCGTCGAACGGATTAGCGAGCGTTGCGGTGGCCGGTTACGCGACGATGTTGCGATCCTCGCGCTACGGATGCGCGTCCCGGAGGCTTAGCTCGTCGCGCCTGCTAGGTATGCGCGGGAACGACGATCGTTCGACCGTCTTCGGTGCGTGCCCGGTGCATGGAGATGCCGTAGGCTTCGTCGAGGAGCGGGCTCGCGAGCACCTCGGCGGGCGGAGCGAGCGCGAGCATACGCCCGCAGCCAAGCAGCATAATGCGGTCGGCGACCGCAGCCGCTTCGTTGATGTCGTGGAGTACGCAGAGTACGCTCGTGCCGCTCTGCGTCCGTTCGCGTAGAAGCCCGAGGACGTTATGCGCGACGCGGACATCGAGGTGGGTCGTCGGCTCGTCGAGTAAGAGCGAGGGCGCGCCCTGTGCGAGCGCCATTGCAATCCAGACGCGTTGCTGCTCGCCGCTGCTGAGATGGGTGAAGATCCGGTCGAGATAGGCCTCGATATGCGTTGCTGCGACTGCGGCCGAGATCGCGTTTTCGTCGGCTTCGCTCGCGGAAAATCGCCACCATGGGCGATGCGGAAATCGACCGATGGCGACGACGTCGCGGACGCGTAATTCGTCGGCGAGCAACTCGTCTGAGGAGAGCATGGCAATATGCCGAGCGCGTTGCGCGACGGCGAGACGGTGGATCGGCGTCCCGTCGAAATCGATGGTTCCGGTTGCCGGAATATCGAAGCCCGCG
>JAJXVC010000020.1 GCA_021782295.1 bacterium
TAATGGAGATCACGTTTCCCTCCGGTCCGGCTTGCAAGACGATAAGGCCGAGCGATAATGCGCGCACGACGACGTCATGTGCGGTCGCTGCGCTGTCGAGTTCGATCCCCCACATCATGCCGCGACCGCGAATATCGACGATGCTCTTGTGATGGTGAAGGTTCCCTAGTCGGGAAACCATCGTCACGCCGAGTTGCTTCGCTCGGGCGACAAGATTGTTGCGTTCGATCTCGCCGATGGTCGCGAGCGCTGCTGCGCAGGCGAGCGGATTACCGAGGAACGTCGATGTGTGCAGCGCTTCGCCCTCCGAGAGCGGCCAGGCGTTCATCGCCGCTTCGGTGCCGACGACCGCCGCGATGGGGAGACCGCCGCCCATCGCCTTGCCGATGCAAAGCAGATCGGGAACGACGGCCTCGCGTTCGCAAGCGAACATCGTTCCCGTTCTTCCGAAACCGGTCCATATTTCATCGACGATCATGAAGATATCGAGCTCGCGACAGATCTCGCGAATGCCGCTCAGAAAACCCGTCGGCGGAAGAATGACGCCGCCGCGTCCTTGAATGGGCTCGATAACGAGTGCGCCGATATCCTTGCGTGCAGCGAGCGCCGAACGCACCTGCTCGAGCGCCGCTGCGGCATCGTCGTCGGTTGCATGACGCGCGCGCGGATACTCGAGAAAAAGTCCCTCGCCGCCGATCGCTCCCGCGAATGGCTCGCGAAAGCGTTCGATTCCGGTCACTTCGAGCGCCCCTAGGCTCAAGCCGTGATAGCTATTGCAGAAGCTTGCATGACCGGGTTTTCCGGTTGCGAGGATCGCGGTTTTCAGCGCAACCTCGATCGCCTCAGAGCCTGAGGTTGCAAGATACGTACGGCTGAGCCCGGGTGGAAGAATCGAGGCGATTCGTTCCAAGAGTTCGATCCGAACCTCGCTTGGGTGAACGTCGCCCATTCCGTGCGCGAGTCGTACGACTTGGTCGGCAACCGCTGAGGCAACGTAGGGATTGCTGTGCCCGATCGCAGCGACGCCGAAGGCTGAAGTGAGATCGAGGTACTCGTTGCCGTCGACATCGGTGACGATCGATCCGAGCGCCGATTCCCAAACGACGGGAAAATGCTCTTCGATCGCGGTTACATTGCGCGATTCATGCGCGCGGAGCCGCGCGAGCAACTCGGTACTGCGCTTTCCGGGAATGGGGCCGCGTACGTTTTCCAGCGGTTCGCTCACACGTGCTCTCCGTCGAAATCGAGGAAGCGGACGTACTCGGCGATCCGAGGGCGCCCACCGTGATGTGCACCGAGCGGCGGCCGTTGCATCTCGCCAAGCGATGCGATGCGAGCGACGCCGATACGCGAGGCTATTTCCGCGTAAGAGCGCGGAGTCCCGGTAACGCCGAGGCATTCGACGGGTAGGGCGTGCCGCTCGACGTAGGTGACGATCTCCTCGGGAGAGCCGACCGGCAACATGACGACGGTCCGAGGCAAGAACTTCGGCGCTTCCTGTATCGGCGGTGCGAGCAGCACGAGAAAACCGAGTTGCTCGTCGCAGAATGCGGCCCCGTTTCCGGCGGCGGCGCGAAACGCCGCAAGATTGCGCTCTTGAAGCATGGCGGCGCGCTGCGATGCCGAGCGCACCCCGACGGGGAACTCAATCGTTGCGCGCTCCATCGCCGCAGCGAACTCTGTGGCGAGTTCATTCGGATCGCAGGCGGAACTCCGTTCGAAAAAGAGCGCGTGTAGGCTCATACACCCTTCGCCTTCATAGAGACTTGCATCGCGCGCGGCACCGGCGAACGCTGCCGCACGAGCAGCGGGGTCGCCCTGCGCCGCAGCATCGAGAAAACCGATACTCGTGCGCGAGCCGAAGCCGATGGTGCGCGCGCTTCCGGCGTGCTCGCTCGTCACCTGGGCGATCGTGTCGTCGTTTCCGTAGACAACGATGAGACGTGCATCTTGCAAATGCGTTCCTTCGTGACGCGCATCCCAACTCTCGACGTGGAGCGCTCGATCGAAGGCTTCGAGGTCCTCGCGAAGCGTTTCGGCAAAGGCGGCGACGAGATGATCTTCGCGATCTTTCACGATGACGTCGTTCTTTGCACAAAGTGCGAAACACATCGCCGGAATTGCAACGCCGATCGTGGTTCGGCTGGAAAGAATCGCGATGCGTCCGAGCGGGAGCACGCGTGAGGCGGAGGCGTCGAGTGCGATGGGCTCGCCGAGCTCGCGAGCGATCGTTTCGAGCAGCGCAGCGGTGCGAAGCTCGCCGAAGAGGGCATCGAGCGCGAACTCGACCGCCGGAACGCTATACCCGGTTCGTTCGACGATATCGTTGGTGACGCGGACGCGCGGTGGAAAATCAGCGTCGCACCAACGCATAGCTGCATCCCCGATCGCCGTCGCAATCCGGTGCGTCGAAAGCGAGGAGAGCGCCGTCACGAACGCCGGAGATCTTCTGCGTCGAGCGAGCAGCCGCGCAACGCCGCGCCGCTCTCGCGCCCGAGGAGTACGATCCCTTCGTCGACTGCGGCGCCGAGGTCTTCGGTGAGCACGGCGAGGCAGGAGCTGCGATTTGCGAGATCGATATGCGCGAGCGCGCCGATCGTTCCCGGAGCGCACTCGCGCTCCCGTTCGTCGAGAACGCGCGTACGAAGCCACGGTGGCGCGATTTTCACGCGATGGATTGCCTCGGCAACGTGTCGCTCCGATCCGGGCAGATCGTAGTACTGCGAACAGAGTTCGCTCATCCCATATTCGGCGAGGATGCTCTCGGCGGCGATTTCGAAGGTGCGCATCGCGCGCGCGTAGAGTTCTTCGCGCGCAACGGAACGCTCGCGTCCTTTAAAGCCGCCGGTCTCCATAATGCGCGAGCCTGCCGGAAGGGTGATCGTTACGCCGCGCTCTTCAAAGGCCTCGATGAGATGAAGAAGCGAGAACGCGGTCGTGGCGATACAGAGCGGCTGCGCGCGCGCGCATGCATCGCCGATATCGGCGGTAAACGCGTCGAGCAGCAAGCGATCCTCGTCGAGATACCAGCCGGTCTCACCGTCGCCGAACTGCGCGGCGACGCGCCCCATCATGTAGCCGAGCGAGGAGTGCGGGCGTTGCGCGGGATTGGGAACGAGCAGGAGGTAGCGAAGACGCGCTCCGTCGCCGAGCATAGCGCGCTCGAAGCCCGCGAGTAACGATGCATCGTAGAGACGGCGATTTTCGATGTAATGCCGGCTCGGTGCGCCGAGGGTTGTTCCGCTGCTTTCGAAGAGCAATTCGGCACGATCGCTTGGAAACGCGGCGATGGCGGCCTCTTTGAATGCGCGTGCCGGGAGCGGCGGAATCGCGCGCCACGTCGTCGGAAGCGCGCTCGGTGAGAGCCCATACCCGGCGCAGTACGCCGCGTATGCGGGCGCGTAGCGCAACTGGTAGTCGAAGATCGCAATGGCGAGGTCGTCGAATTCCGCTTCGCCGAGCCGAACTCCGTGGCGATGCCAGCGTTCGATCGTCGCGAGAATGCGCGAATCGAGTTCTTCGGCCTCGCGTTCTCGGCTCATCGAGCTCCGCTTCGACGCGAGGTAATGACGCCGCTGTTGAGCCCTGCCGTTGCAAGGCCACCGTGAAAACGCGCGATCTCGACCTTGATGCAGCGGTCGACGACGACATCGAGGCCCGCGGCATCGGCGCGCGCGATCGCTTCGTCGTTGATAACGCCGTATTGAAACCAGATCGCCTTCGCGCCGACGGCGATGCTTTCATCAACGACCGGGAGTACCGCGGCGGGATTGCGGAAGACATCGACGATATCGGGTGCGCCGAACGCGCGGGCATATTCTGCGAGCGATGGATATGCGCGCACGCCGTCGATCTCGTCGAGCTTCGGATTGATCGGCGCGACGGAGAAGAGACCGCCGGTGCGTACAAACGAGAAGACGGTATAGCTGGGGCGCAACGGGTCGCTCGATGCGCCGACCATGGCGATGCTTTTGCTGCGCGCGAGCAAATCGCGGTATTCCCAGGGGCGCGTGAGAATCATCGGCTCACCGCCTTGTCGGAGTGCGCCCGCGCGAGCGCCCGGTCGATATCCCAGATGAGATCGTCGCTATCTTCCAGACCGACCGAGAGACGAATCGCTTCAGGAGCGACGCCCGCGGCGAGCATCTCTTGGTCGCTGAGTTGCGAATGCGTCGTCGAGGCCGGGTGAATCACCAACGACTTCGCATCGCCGACGTTGGCGAGATGGCTCCATAACTCCAGCGCATCGATGAAGCGACGACCGGCATCGCGTCCGCCGCGAATTCCGAAGGTGAATACCGAGCCGGCTCCGCGCGGCAGATAGCGCGCGGCGCGAGCGTGGTCGGGGTGCGATGGCAGGCCGGGGTGGCGTACCCATAGGACATCGGTGTGCCCTTCGAGATGCTGCGCGACCGTTCGTGCGTTGGCGAGGTGGCGTTCCATGCGGAGCGGCAGCGTCTCGAGCCCTTGCAGCAGCAGCCATGCATCGTGTGCGCCGAGTTGCGCGCCGACGTCGCGGAGAATCTCCGCGCGCAGTCGCATCAGGAACGCATACTCGCCGAAGGTCTCGGTGAAAACCTTACCGTGGTAACCGCGGCTCGGTTCGGAGAGTAATGGAAAGCGCGCGGACCCATAGTCGAAGCGCCCTGCATCGACGACGATGCCGCCGACGGTCGTTCCGTGTCCGCAGATAAATTTCGTCGCCGACGCGACCACGATATCGGCGCCGAACTCGATCGGTCGGCAGCAATATGGAGAGGCGAACGTATTATCGACGACGAGTGGGAAGCCGTTTTCGTGCGCGAATGCAGCGAGTTCGCTGAGTTCTGCGATGGAACCCGACGGGTTGCCGATCGTTTCAACGAAGAGCAGTTTCGTTTCGGGGCGCAGCGCGGCGCGCAATCTCTTCGGATCGTCGAGCGGCACGAACGTGACCGCAATGCCCATGCGTTCCAACGTGATGGAAAATTGGGTGATCGTGCCACCGTAGACGTTCTGCGAGCAAAGAATGTGGTCGCCGTTGCGCGCGAGAGCGAGGACGACCGCAAGCTGCGCGGCGAGTCCGCTTGAGAATGCGACCGCACCGAGCCCTCCCTCGAGGCTCGCCATGCGCTCTTCAAACGAAGCAACGGTGGGATTGCTGATTCTGCTATAGATGTGCCCGTAGCCCCGCAGCGCGAAGAGTTCGGCCGCCTCCTCGGTGGAGCCGAAGACGAATGCGGAGCTCTGATAGATCGGTGCCGCGCGCGCACCCGTTACGGGGTCGGGGGGCGTTCCGGCGTGGATGGCGCGCGTTGCGAAGCCGAAGGTTCGATCGTTCATGCTGTTTCTGAATGTGCGCGCCTCTACGGGGCTATGCCTGCTGCACTGCGGGAGTCGCCCTCGCCGGGGAGAATAGAGAACGAGAGCCTTCGTTTCTCCACCCAAACGCTTAACGAGGTACCAAAGCATCGTGGGAATGACCCTCACCGAAAAGATTCTTGCGCGCCACGCCGGGCTCGATCGCGTCGAACCAGGGCAAATCATCAACGCGAAGGTCGATCTCGTGCTGGCAAATGAACTCTCCGCAGCGGTCGCCGTGAATGTGATGCGCACGATGAAGGGTGCGAAGCGCGTTTTCGATCATTCGAAGATCGCGCTCGTCGAAGATCATTTCGTTCCGGCAAAGGACGCACAGTCGGCGAACCTTGCGCGACAGATGAAAGAGTTCGCCGCAGAGCAAGAGATCGAACATTTCTTCGACGTTGGTAGAGGCGGCATCGAGCATGTGGTGCTTCCCGAGGAAGGGCTCGTCGCTCCGGGCGAGTTGATCGTCGGAGGCGATTCGCACACCTGCACCTACGGAGCACTCGGCGCTTTTGCAACCGGTATGGGTTCGACGGATATCGCTGCGGCATTCGTACTCGGTGAAGTTTGGCTTCGCGTACCACCGACGATCAAAGTCGTCTATAACGGTGCGCTCAAAGACGGCGTCTATGCAAAAGATTTAATGCTTGCGACGGTTGGACGGCTCGGCATCGACGGCGCGACCTACCGCTCGATCGAGTTTCACGGCTCGACCATCGACGCGCTCTCGATTACCGGGCGATCGACGATGGCGAACATGGCGATCGAAGCCGGCGCGAAGAACGGTATTTTCCATGCCGATGAGAAGGCGTTGGCGTTCGTACGCGAGCGCACCGATCGCCCCTTCGTCGTCGAGCGCGCCGATGCCGACGCCGCCTACGAACGGATCGTTACCATCGACGCAAGTACGCTCGAGCCGCAAATTGCTTGCCCGCATACGCCCGATAACGTCCACCCGATATCGGAAGTGACGCGCGAGCGCGTGCTGCTCGACCAAATATTCATCGGCAGTTGCACGAATGGGTACATCGAAGATCTTCGAGCCGTAGCAAAAATTCTTGAAGGGAAGAAAATCGCGCCGAGCGTGCGCGTGATCGTCAATCCGGGCTCGCAAAAAGTCTGGCTGCAAGCCGCCGACGAGGGTATCCTCAAAATCTTGGCAAGTGCCGGATGCGCCGTAAACACGCCGGGTTGCGGCGCGTGCTTCGGCGGACACATGGGCACGCTGGGGGATGGCGAACGCTGCCTCTCGACGACGAACCGCAATTATATCGGACGCATGGGATCGCCGAAAGCCGAGGTCTATCTCGCATCGCCCGCGACCTGCGCCGCTTCGGCACTCACCGGATGGATCACTGACCCGCGCGTCGTTGCACCGACGCCCGCCTATTCATAAAGAGGAGCGATCATCGATGGAAACTACGCTGCGCGGCCGCGCCCATACCTACGGAAAGAATGTCGACACCGACGTTATCATTCCCGGGAAGTACTGCAACCTCGTCGAGGAAAAAGAACTCGGAAAACATGCGATGGAGGGCATCGATCCGGAATTTTCGAGTCGCGTCAAGACCGGAGATATCATCGTCGCCGACAGTAACTTCGGTTGCGGGTCGAGCCGCGAGGTCGCTCCGATCGCTATAAAAGGTGCCGGTGTTTCGGCGGTCATTGCAAAGTCTTTTGCGCGCATTTTTTTCCGCAACGCGATCAACATCGGTCTCCCGATTCTTGAATGTCCCGATGCGGTCGATGCCATCGCCGCGGGCGACGAGATCGAGATCGATCCGGCGGCGGGTGCAATCCGCAATCTTTCTAAAGGGACGAGTTATAAGGCGGCGGAGTTTCCGCCCTTCATGCGCTCGCTCATCGACGCCGGTGGATTGATTCCGTACGTGGAGCGTCGGCTCGCCGAGAGAAACTAAAAAAAAAGACGGCGCCATAGCGATGGGGCCGTCTTTTTTTTATTCTACTTCGACGTTACCGCGGCGGGTTGTAGCCCCCGCCGTTGCCGATGCCGCCGGTGCCGGCACCGATACCACCCGGGACGGGGCTCAGCGAGTCGAAGAATTTCTCTTTCGGGCGATAGGACGCGGTGAAAACGACGCGCTTTCCATCGGCTTTCGTCATCATCCCGACCATATCGGTCGTGCCGTTTAACTGCGACTCAAAGCGCATCACTTTGCCGTCGGCGAGGGTCACGACAACGACCATGTTTTCACCGGAGACGCTACCGGCGAGCCGCGATTTTTTACCATGCGGGCTCAGATAGGTTCCTCCGAGCGCATCACCGTGTTGATGCATGCTGAAGTGCGCGTAAATCGTCTTGTTGGGATATTGAATTTGTATTTCCCAGACGCCGCTGATGCCGATCCGTTTTGGCGGCGGCGGCTTCGGAGTCGGCTTGACGACCGGCTTCGCTGCCGGTTTTACCGGTGCGGGGGTCGCCATCGCCATCGGCGATGCCGTCGGGGGGGCTTGCTGGGCCTGCGCTACAGCGGGCACAGCGAGAAGGGCTGCGAGCGCGCAGCCGAGGGCAGAACGTAGTGGCTTCACGACGGCGTGCTTCGCGGTTGCGGCGTCGGTGACCCTGCGGGCGACGGTTCGCTTGGCTGACGACGCGGCTCGTTACCGGGGATGCCGATTCGCCGACCGATCGTCGGCGCGGGCATGCCCGAGGCGGCGATGACGGCGTGAATCGCGGTGGAGATTTCGCGGGCTTGCGCGCTATCGAGCGGACAGGTGATATCGGGAGAACGCCATCCGTGCCAGAGCGCAAAAATGCTGTGCCCGAAGGAGGCCGACTTCATGCAAGGCACGCCGCGAACGTGCTGCGCTCTTCCTTTGGCGAGCGACGCAAGAAAGCGCCGCGCGATGCCCTGCGCGACCGTGAAGGTGTGTTCGGGCGCTGCAGGCTGCCCTATCCGGGGCGTCGGCCGCCACCATCCGGTGCCGTCGGATCGGAGAGCGATCGTGTACCCCGGCGCGTTGGTCGAGCCGGTGTCGACGATCCGCGCGCCGTCGAGGCGACAGGGGGCCGCAGCGATCGTCAGCAGCGCCACCGCAGCGATCGTGAGGGGGAATCGAAATCGGTTGTGCATGTTCGAAAAACGCTCGCTAGGTGAAAAGTGTCACAGGAATTGCAGCGGGATCGTTGATAGATGGCGGGGGCAAAACCCCATATTGCTGCTCCTCCTCGAGAGAGGTCTATAAACACGTGAAAATACCTGCGATGCTCCTTGGAGCGCTCGCTACTGCTGCGCTTTTAGCGGCATGCGGTGGCGGCGGTGCTCCCGCCCTGCCGACGAATCCCCCGCCGGTCGGCGGCCCCGGAAATCCGGCCGTCTCGAGTTCGGCTCGCCCCGCCGCGGTCGGCGATACCTTTGCGTTCTCGGGTAGTTCCCTTGAGAGCGACGTTTTTACATATCCGGTCGCAAGCCCATTCCCAAATACCTCCACCGCCGCGAAGGTGAGCGAAAACGTCGTCGTGACGGCGAGCGCGGATCCGCTCGGCGTCGGTGGAACCGATTTTCATACGACGATTACCACCGTTGGTACGACGGCGACGCACGTCACCACCGGCGATTCGTATTATTCAACGATCGGCGCAGGTAGCAACACGAATTTCGTGCTGAATGCGCAGCAGAGCGTCGACGACAGCAAAAACACCTTTGCCTGGAGCTATAGCACGCCGCAGATTCTCGACATGCTGCCGGAGACTTCCGGTAACGCGTGGACGAACTCGCCCGCCGGCCTGTACAAAGAAGTCGATGCCGACGGCTCGACGATCGTACGCACGACGAACGCCGACGGCACCTATACCGAGACGGATACCTACCCGTCAGGCACTTCGCCGTCGATGCATTTCGTCGTCGCACCCGACGGATCGGGAACGTGGTCGTTCTCGTATTTCGGAGTACCCTATATCTTTTCGTTTTCGGCGCCGAGCGCAGGAGCGATCTCCGTGTCGTACATAAGCCCGACGCCCGCTCCATCTCCGGGTGCGATTGGTACGCCGCCGCCGAACCCACCGGTACTCTACGCGACCCCGGTGGCATGGTTCTCACCCTCGCCGAAACTCTATCAAGAGAACGATGCGGTGAGCACCGGCGTCACCTATCCGGCTGCATGCGCCGTTCCGAGTACGTTCGGTGCGAACGGAAATTCGATCGTCCAGACAATTACGAAAATCGATCCGATTCTCGGACTCGATGAGGTAACGACCACGACGACCTTCACCGCACAGGGATTCGGACCGGTCTGCGTGACGATGAACGATGTGCAGACCTATTACTATAACCTTCTCAGCGACACGTTTGCGTCGGCCGGTTTCGGCAATTTCGTCGGAACACCGCAAGTCACGAAAACCTATACGCAGACGCTGACGCTGCAACCGACGGGAACCTCGATTCAGAGCGATGCTCGCTCGACGAAGAGCGTTACGGTCGCGCCGATTTCGACGCCGATCTTCGCCGCCGATCGCACGGCATTCCAGATACACATCGCTCGCGAACGGGCGCAGGCGCGGACGGCGCTCGTAAAGATGATCCTGCGCATTGCTCCTACGCTCTCTATCGGAGGTAACCGCTGATGTTTCGCATGCAGCGCATTCATACGGCAGCCGCAGCATTCATCGCGGCATCATTACTCGCGGCCTGCGGCGGCGGTGGCGCTGGGTCGGGGCTCCCCTCGACCAACGGCGGCGGCAACCTTCCGCCGATGACGTCAACGGGTCCGTCGTCGTTTCGCTGGGGGCAGCGAGTGCTGCAGCGGGCAACCTATATCGGCCCGCTTACCAAAGCGGTTCCGATGGCGATGCTCGCACAACCGCAGTTGCAGAATGAAGCCGGACTGGTATCCTACGCGCAACAAGCGAGCACGCCGGGAAGTCCGAATTATCGGCACTTTCTTAGCCCGCAACAGATCGGGCAATTCTACGGTGCCGCGCCCGCTAATCAAGCGCGGGTAGCCGCGTACTTCCAGCAGTACGGCATCGGCGTCGGGTCGTGGCCGCAGGGTCTTGCACTCTCGCTCGTAGGTAGCAGCACGCAATTCACCGCTGCGCTCGGCGTCAAGTTCGGCTATTACCAATACGGGAAAGAGCGCTTCATCGCGCCGATCGGAACTCCACGCGTCAACGGCAGCATTCCGATCGCCGCGCTCAATGCGCTCGTGCCGATCGCCTCGCAGGTGCACGATTACCTCATCCGTCCCTCGGCGGGGAGTTTCGGGCCCGGGCTCTCGCCGCAGCAGGTCGCGCGCGCCTTCGATTTTTCCGGCGCCTATAACGCCGGGCTCACCGGCAATGGTATTGGCCTCGGCATCATTGGCACCGGGCCGATCGACCCGAACGATGTTCCGTACTACGGAGCGGCCTTTCACACGCGGGTCGCAACGGTCAGCCTGATTCCGAGCTCGCCGCTCTTCGTGAATCCGAATGCGCTCACGATGTTCCTCGGCCCGGGCATGCCCGTGACGGGCTTCACCCTGCCCCCGCCGGTGACGACGCCGCTCTCAGCGAATTTTCAGAGCTGCTTCGCTTCGGGATCCGGCGTTCCGAATTATCAAGTCTGTAATCTTGAGGACGGCGAAGCGCAACTCGACACCGAGACCACTGCGAGCCTCGCCCCCGGCGTGAACGAGAACTTCTATCTTGCCTATTACTCGATCTGCTACAACCCCACGACGGGCGCAATCGATCCGGCGAATGCCGGGGTGACGAGCTGCCCGAGCGGCGAGACGCTCGGCGACTACGAAGGCCTTCCATACCTCGCCGACTTCGAGATCGAGCAGGCAATCGCCGACAATCGCTCCGACGTTCTGAGCCTCAGTTACGGTGGCGGCGAGACGGGTTTCGGCTCCGCGTACGTCGGGCCGGGTGGAACCGGGCTTGGCCCCGCGGAGTTTGCGGCGCTCGCGGCGGAGGGGATCGCGGTCTTCGTCTCCTCCGGCGATAACGGAAATGCCGACTGTGCGGATCCCGCTGCGGGCTACTACCCGACGAACCCCTGCGTCTCGTACCCGGCAACCGATGCCAACGTCGTTGCGGTCGGTGGCGTGAACCTCCCGGTCGACGCCGCCGGCAATCTCCAAGGCCAGATCGCGGCGTGGGCCGATCAAACGACGCTCGGCGGATACGGAGACTTCGGCAACGACGTCGGCTCCGGCGGCGGCGTCTCGGTGCTGATACCGGCACCAGCGTGGCAGGCCGGACTCACGCTGACCGGTGGAAATCCGCAGCTTGGCGGCTTCCGCGGCATTCCGGATATCTCGATGGATGCCGACCCGCTCAGCGGCCAGGGAATCGGCATGTACATCGCCGAGGGTGGCCCGATTGGCGCCTTCGGCGGAACCTCGATGTCGGCGCCGCAGGCCGCAGCGCAGTGGGCGCTCGTCCTTCAGGCGTGCAAGCAGTCGGCGACCTGCGGGAACGGCTCGACCGGCCCCTACAGCTATCGCTTGGGGAACCCGGCCCCGCTCTTCTATCAGATCGCTTCCTCGCGGGCGAACTACGCCTCGGTCTTCGACGACGTGCAGTACGGCGAGAACGAGGCGAACCAGAACGGCGGCGGCGGGCCGCCGGGGCCGCCGATCACCGGCTGCTGCTTCTCGACCCCGGGATACGATCTCGTTACTGGGCTCGGCGTCCCGATGACGGGGCGGCTCATCACCGCGGTTACACAAACCCCGGTCAACTAGGGGCTTCCCCCACTCTGGGGGGGTAGGGGGAGAGCAAGAGACCTCAGGGATGCCTCTGAGGTCTCTTGCATGGGCTGCTATACTACGAGGGCTGTGAAACCTAAGATTCATCCCACCTGGTACCCCGACGCGCAGGTCCATTGCGCGTGCGGCAGTACGTTTACGACCGGCTCGACGCATCAGAAGATCAGCGTCGAGATCTGCTCCGCTTGCCATCCGCTCTTCACCGGTCAGCAGAAGCTGATCGATACCGCCGGACGCGTCGACAAGTTCAACCAACGCGCTGCCGCTGCAGAGCAGAAGAAGGCCGAAGCCGCCGCACGCAAGGCTGCGCGCGAGTCGAAGAGCTCCGCCACCTCCGCTTAGCGCTGCAAACGAAACGCAAGCGAGCCGCCTCCGCGGCTCGCTTTTGATTTTTGCCATGGCCGAACTCAACGAGGGAATGGTCGAACGGCTGCGCACTGCGGCGCGGCGTTTCGATGAAGTCGAACGCGAGCTGGGAAACCCAAGCGGCTCGTTCGATCAAGCGCGCTTCACCGCGCTCTCGAAAGAGCGCGCGACCTTGGAGCCGACGGTCGCTGCGTTTCGTCGGCGAGAGCGTTTGGAAAGCGAGTTGAGCGAGGCGACGGTGCTCGCTCGTTCCGCCGGGGATGCCGATCTCCGCGCGCTCGCCGATGAAGAGATCGGCTCGTTGCGCGAACAGCTCTCCGCGCTCGAAGGCGAGATTCAAGAATTGATGCTTCCGCGTGACCCGGATGACGATCGCGACGTCTTTATCGAGATTCGCGGCGGTGCGGGCGGCGACGAGGCCGCGATCTTCGCCGGAGATCTTGCGCGTATGTACATGCGCTATGCGGAATCGCATCGCATGAAGGTCGAGTTGCTCTCCGAGAGCGGAAGCGATGCCGGCGGTTACAAAGAGATCGTTTTTTCGGTGAAGGGAGCCGGGGCGTACCGGCGCTTCAAATATGAGTCGGGCGTGCATCGGGTGCAGCGCGTCCCGCAGACCGAGAGCCAAGGGCGCATTCACACCTCGACGGCGACGGTCGCGGTTTTGCCGCAGATCGATGACGATGTCAACGTGGATATTCGCCCATCCGATCTGCAGATCGATACCTACAAATCGAGCGGTGCCGGCGGGCAGTACGTCAACAAGACCGAGTCGGCGATTCGTATCACGCATCTTCCGACAGGGGTCGTGGTCGCCTCGCAACAGGAGCGTTCGCAGATCCAAAATCGCGAAAAAGCGATGCAGATGCTCCGCTCGACGCTCTACGAACGGAAACGCCGCGAGCAAGAAGAGGCGCTTGGATCGATTCGGCGCAGCCAGGTCGGCACCGGCGATCGTTCGGAGAAGATCCGCACCTATAACTATCCGCAGGATCGGATCACCGACCATCGCGTGAACGAGAACTTCGGAAATCTGCGCGGCGTGCTCGACGGCGACATGGATCGCCTCGTCGATGCGCTGTTGCAGGACGAACGCGCTCGACTTCTGGCGGGGAGTGAGGCACGCTTGCCGAACGCAGGGGATCGATGAGTAGCTCGGGGTATCGTCCGCAAAGCGTCTCCGAGGTGCTGGCGCGCGGCATTGTGTCGCTGGCGAAGTACATCGAGTCGCCGCGTACCGATGCCCAACTGCTGCTCAGCAGCGTACTCGGGCGCGACCGCGCGTGGCTCGTGGCGCACAGCGACAGTTTTCTCTCGCGTCCGCAGAGCGAACGCTTCGGCGAACTCTGCGAGAAACGCGCGACCGGGATGCCGATTGCCTACATCGTCGGCACGGCGGGTTTTTACGGGCGCGAGTTCGTCGTCAACGACAAAGTCTTAGTTCCGCGGCCCGAGAGCGAGGTGCTCGTCGACGATCTTCTCGCCTATCTTCGTACGCGGCTCGATCCCGCATTCCCCAAGCAGTTACTGACCGTTCTCGATATCGGCACCGGCAGCGGTGCGATCGCGTGTACGCTCGCGGCGGAGCTTGCGGCGGTCACCGTCGAAGGCGTTGACATTTCACTCGCCGCGCTCAAAGTCGCCGAGCATAACGCGCGCCGTTTCAACGTTTTTGCGAAGTGTAAATTCCGCTTCGGCGACCTTGCATCGGGAATCGGCGATCGGCACTTCGATGCGATCGTCGCAAACCTGCCGTATATTCCCAGCGGTGCGATTCCCAAGCGCCCCGATCCGCTCTCGTTTGAGCCGCAGGAGGCGCTCGACGGCGGCCCCGACGGGCTCTCGCTCTACCGTCGCCTGCTGCCGACGCTGCCGCCGCTCCTCAAGCCTGGGGCGCTCGTGCTGCTGGAAGCGGCGCCGCCGACGATCTCCGGCCTCCTCGATATCGCGCGCGCGAGCTTTCCCAACGACGAGATCGCCGTCGTTCGGGATCTCGCCGGCCTCGAGCGCTACGTGCGCGTACTCACCGCAAAGTAGCACCTCGCACCGCGTTGGGCGTGGGTCGTCGAAGGCGGGCTCGCCCGCCGAGGCGAAAAGAGCGTTCCGTCGTGGCGAAGTATATATTTTTTACCGGCGGTGTCGTGAGCTCATTGGGCAAAGGAATCGCCTCCGCGTCGCTGGGGCGTTTACTGCGCTCGCGCGGCCTCTCGGT
>JAJXVC010000021.1 GCA_021782295.1 bacterium
CCCAAAACGTTGCGCGGTTCGCGCGAACTTCGCGCGCCGCTCGTGCGCGCGTATTTGCATAAATCGGAGAAATCCTTTAAGATGCGTTCAAAGCGCAAGACAAAATGCGCTATCCACTCTGAAAATCGTCCCCCGGGGACGAGGAGGATGCATGGAACACGATATGATGGCCAACGGCGAAACGATGGAGAAGAAACCTCGCCGCAAGGCACGCCGTAAAGCCGCCGGAAAGAAAGCCGTCGCCAAGAAGACGACGCGCAAGAAAACCGCCGGACGTAAAAAGGCCACCGCGGGTCGTAAAAAGACTGCGGGTCGTAAGAAGACCGCCGGACGCAAAAAGGCAGCCGGACGCAAAAAGGCAACCGGACGCAAGAAGGCAGCCGGACGCAAAAAGGCAACCGGACGCAAGAAGGCAGCCGGACGCAAAAAGGCAACCGGACGTAAAAAGGCCGCCGGACGCAAAAAGACCGCCGGACGCAAAAAAGCAGCCGGCCGTAAAAAGGCAGCCGCCCCCCGCAAGAAAGCGGCCGGGCGTCGCAAAGTCGGCCGTCCTCGCAAGAAGGCCGCGTAGTAGCTCCGTCTAGGAGTTCTCGGTCAAGGGCGCATGCATCGCATGCGCCCTTTCCGTGTGTTGTCACGCCGAGTAGATGGGATGACACCGGCGGCCGCGCCGACGCAATGCTGTTAGCGGATCGTGCCGTTCTCGACGGCGTGACAGGCGACCGAATGCCCGACGCCGACTTCGCGCATCGCCGGCTCATCGACCGAGCAGCGATCGAACGCAAACGGACAGCGCGGATGAAAGCGGCATCCGCTCGGCGGCGCGATCGCCGTCGGGACGTCACCGCTGAGCAGCACGCGCTTCTGCGTTCCCTGCAACGCCGGATCCGGAACGGGAATCGCCGCAAGCAGTGCCTGCGTGTACGGGTGCAACGGATGCTCGTAGAGCGAACCGCGGTCGGCGATCTCGAAAATTTTCCCGAGATAGAGCACCGCAACGCGCGTCGAGATGTGCCGAACGACCGAGAGATCGTGCGAAATAAAGAGATAGGTCAACCCTAACCGCTCGCGGAGATCTTCGAGCAGGTTCAGCACCTGCGCCTGAATCGAGACATCGAGCGCCGAGACCGGTTCATCGCAGACGATGAATTGCGGCTCGACTGCGAGGGCGCGAGCGATGCCGACGCGCTGCCGCTGGCCGCCCGAGAATTCATTCGGATAGCGGTTGAGATGCGAGGACTGCAGCCCGACCAGGCGCAGCAACTCGACGGTCCGTTCCATCCGCGCCTTCCCTTTGGCAATCCCATGGATTGCGAGCGGTTCGCTGACGATCTCCCCGATCGTCATACGCGGGTTGAGGCTGCCATAAGGATCTTGGAAGATAATCTGCATGCGGCGACGGAGCGTGCGTGTCTGCCGCGCGGAGATATCGCTGATATCGCGCCCTTCGAAACGGATCGTGCCGGAGGTCGCGGGGAGCAGTTTGAGGACCATGCGCCCGATCGTGGTTTTCCCCGATCCCGATTCGCCGACGAGCCCCAACGTCTCACCCTTGCGGACGCTGAAACTCACGCCGTCGACCGCTTTGACGTCGGCAACATGTCGGCCGAAAACGCCGGCATTCACGGGAAAATACTTTTTGAGGTCGGTTACCTCGAGCAAAGGTTCGTCGGTCATTGCGCCGCACCGACGGGAACGAGCGCTTCGGTGCAACGCCAGCAACGAGCGAGGTGGCCACCGCCGAGATCGGTGACGGGAACCGGCTTATCGCACTGCTCGAGCCGATAGGTACAGCGGGGTGCAAACGCACAGCCCGGCGGCATGCGATGGAGATTCGGCGGTTGCCCGGGAATCGGTTTCAGACGCGCATTCGCCGGTGCATCGAGCCGCGGAAGCGAGGCGAGCAGCCCTTGCGTGTACGGCATCTTCGGGTCGTTAAAGATCTGTTTTGCGTCGCCGTACTCCGCCATGTTTCCGCCGTACATCACCAAGACGTCTTTACAGGTCTCGGCGACCACGCCGAGGTCGTGCGTAATGAGGATAATCGCCGCTCCTGTTTCGCGTTGGAGTTCGTTCATCAATTCGAGAACCTGCGCCTGAATCGTCACGTCGAGCGCCGTCGTCGGTTCGTCGGCGATCAGCAACTGTGGGTTACAGGAGAGCGCCATTGCAATCATCGCTCGCTGGCGCATGCCGCCGGAGAACTGGTGCGGGTAATCGTCGACGCGCTTTTCCGGCGAGGGGATGCGCACTTTCCGCAGCATCTCGATTGCCGTGTCGCGGGCCTCGCGGCGATTCCGACCGAGGTGCAGCCGCACGACTTCGGCGATCTGTTCGCCGATGGTCAGAACCGGGTTCAGCGAGGTCATCGGATCTTGAAAGATCATCGCGATGCGGTGTCCGCGCACGTGGCGCATCTCTTCATCGCGAAGTTTCAGAAGATCGCGCCCCTCAAAAAAAATCTCTCCGGATTCAATACGCCCCGGTCGATCGATCAAGCGCATGATCGAGAGCGAGGTAACCGATTTACCCGAACCGGATTCACCGACGATGCCGAGCGTCTGCCCGGCATCGAGAGAGAACGAAAGGCCGTTGACGGCGGTTATCGTTCCGTCCTCGGTCTTAAATGTCGTGCGAAGGTTGCGTACCTCGAGCAGCGCCATCGCGGAGTCGGCTAGATTCCGGTGAGCGCGAGAATCGTCATCGAGGCGACGAACAGCACCGCGACGATTCCCGTAACGCGCGCGAGTTGTTCGTCCATGCCGAGACGACCGCGATACGATGACTCGACCTTCCCGCCGATCGTACCGGAGAGCCCCTCGTTCTTCGTCGTTTGCATCGCCAACAGGACGATCAGCGCAATCGCGGCGAGTACCGCGAGCCCGGCGACCCCGTGCGTCAGCCAACTTGCATGTTGCTGGAACCACGTATGCGGTGCGATAGCGGCAGGCACGCTCTGAACGGGCTGCGCTGCGAGCGGATTCGGCACCGTCGTCGCTCGTGCGAGCGGAGCGGCGTGTTGGGTTGCGGCACCTGCAGCTTGAAGCGGGTGCGTTGTGGCGGCACTAGCTGGCATGAAAAATCAAACTCCCTGTGAGGGTTGTACGGCTCAGGATTCTATCACGGGACGGTAGCCCCTACAAGGCAGGCGGCTATTCGCCGCGCGAGCGCCCGTGCGTCGAGGCCGACCGCGCTCCGCTGCCGTGCCTGGGAATCGGCCTGCAAAAAGGTTTCCCCTACGCCGATCCGCTCGACCGGGACCTGTACCCCAGCATCGGCGAGCGCCTCGAGTACCGCCGAGCCGAAGCCGCCGGCGAGACTGTGCTCCTCCAACGTGATCAGCAAATCGTGGGTGCGGGCGCAAGCGACGAGCGCCTCGCGATCGAGCGGCGCGACGAAGCGAGCGTTGAAGATCGTCGGCAACGCGTCGCGCAGATCGCCGTACTCACCGCTCTCCAGCAGCGCATAGGCGTCGATGGCGACGTCGAGGGTGTTCCCGAGCGCGAAGATCGCAACGCCGTTCCCGGCGCGGAGTAATTCGCTCTTTCCCCGTTCGATCGGCGCGGGCGGGTCGATCGCGCGCCCGGAGCTCGAACCGCGAGGATAGCGAATCGCCACCGGTCCTTCGCAATCCAGCGCAAACTCCAGCATCGAATGCAGTTCTTCTTCGCAGCGCGGCGCGAGAATCGTCACATTCGGCAGCGTGCGCAGATACGCGATATCGTAGAGCCCCATATGCGTCGGGCCGTCGTCGCCGACGACGCCTGCCCGGTCGAGTGCGAAGATCACCGGCAACCCTTGGACCGCAACATCGTGAACGATCTGATCGTACGCGCGTTGCAAAAACGTTGAATAGATCGCACAGACCGGGCGCAACCCGTCCGCCGCCGCGCCGGCGGCAAAGCAGACGGCATGCGCCTCGGCGATGCCGACATCGAAATAGCGCTCCGGAAAACGCTGCGCGAATTTCGTCAGCTTCGTTCCGTCGGGCATCGCTGCCGTGATCGCAATCACCCGTTCGTCACGCTCTGCAACCGCGATCAGCGCGTCGGCAAAGGCGTCGGAGAACGTCGGCCGAGCATCTTCTTTGATCTCGAGTTTTCCGTTCTCGATATCGAAGGCACCGCAACCGTGGAAAGTCCGCGCATCGCGCTCGGCAGGCTCGTAGCCCTTTCCTTTCACCGTGCGAACGTGCACCAGCACCGGCCCACCGATCCCGATTGCGGAGTGCAGTGCCGTCTCGAGCGTTTCGAGATGGTGCCCGTCGAACGGACCGAGATAACGGAAGCCGAGCTCTTCGAAAATCACCGCGGTCTTCTCTGCGGGCGCGACGAAACGCACCGCGGCGACCTCTGCGCTCGCGATCGCCTTGCGCGCGGTTCCGCCGAACGGCAGATGGTGCAGCACATCTTTTGCTTTTTCGCGCGCGTAATTCACGAGCGGTTTGCTGCGAAGCACCGAAAGATACGAGGCAATCGAGCCGACGTTCGGTGCGATCGACATCTCGTTATCGTTGAGGACGACGATGAGATTACTCTGAAGTTGACCGGCGTTATTGAGCGCCTCGTAGGCAAGCCCGCCGGTGAGTGCACCGTCGCCGATAACCGCGACAACGCGTTCGCCGCCGCCGCGTTGGTCGCGCGCAATCGCCATCCCTAACGCGGCGGAGACCGACGTACTGGCGTGCCCGGCCCCGAAAGCATCGTACGGCGACTCGGCCCGCATCATAAAGCCCGAGATGCCCCCGCCCCGGCGCAGAGTAGAAAAGCGGTCGCGACGACCGGTAAGAATTTTATGGACGTAGCTTTGATGGCTGACATCCCAGAGAATTTTATCGTTCGGCGCGTCGAAGACGCGATGGAGCGCGAGCGTGAGTTCGACGACCCCAAGATTCGGCGCAAGGTGCCCGCCGTTGCGCGAGCAGGTGACGACCAGCAGGTCGCGGATCTCCCGCGCGAGCCGCGCGAGGGCGTCGCGGTCGAGCCCCTTGAGATCGGCGGGGGAGTTGATTTTTTCGAGCATATCGCGCGCTTCTAATTCGTGAACGGTATCGGCAAGCCCCGGCGGGGCGCCCCTGCTTTAGAAACGCACGCGGAGGGAGGAGGGTTCGCTAGGTCGCATTTCGGCGGGGTGATCGACCCCTCGGTACATCTGCTCCCCAAACGCACCAGGAACGTCTGGCGCGATCTCGCGCGTATCCTCTCGACGATTTTCAATCCATTTCTCTGCGCCCTGGCGCTCTTCGTCATTCTGTCGAGCCAGACGGCGCGCTCGACGGTCGAGTTCTGGAAGCTGCTCTTCCTCTCCACCACCTTCACCTCGCTGTTGCCGATGCTGTACGTGTTCTGGCTCTATGCAAGCGACCGCATCTCCGACCTCGACATGTCGCAGCGTCGCGAACGTGAATCGGTGCTCTCGGCCTTCACGCTTGCGTATGCACTCGGATTGATCGTGCTGTGGGCCGCTCATGCGCCGATGCTGATGCGCGCCGCACTCGCCGGATATGCCGTCTCGGGGGCGATCATTCAGGTGATCACGCGCTACTGGAAGATCAGCACGCATGCGCTGGCGATCTCCGCTGCACTCACCGTCGTCGTCTTTCTCGACGGCAGTTCGCCGTTGCCGTTTCTCGTGCTCATCCCGATGGTCGGATGGGCGCGCGTCTATCTACGCGCGCATACGCTCGCGCAGGTGATCGGCGGATCGGTGCTCGGTATCGCAAGCGTCACCGTGCTGTTCGATCTCTTCCATATTCCAAACGCACTGCTTCACTAGTTCGCGCGGAGTCCGCACCGAGCATCATCTCGAGTTGCGCGGCGAAGCGCGCCCCGTCGCCGGTGGTGACGCAACGCGTGCGGCCGCTCCCGCGCGGTGTACCGGCCTCGATCGCGAGCGCAACCGCCCGTTCGGCTTGGACGAGCGCCGGATCGATGCGCTCCACCTTCGGGCCGAGCACCGCCGCAAAATGCGCGTCGAGAACCGGGAAATGGGTGCAGGCGAACAGCACCGCTTCGCACGTAGCGGGAACGCGTTCGCAGACCTCCGCAACAGCGTTACGCGCGCGCTCGCCCTCGATCTCGCCCGCTTCCACGAGCGGCACGAGTGCGGGTGCGGCGATCTCGACAACCTGCATGCCGGGGGCGCGCGCACGCAGGGCGTGGCCGTAGGCGCCGGTCCGCACGGTCGCCGCGGTCGCGATCACCGCAATATCGCGCAGCCCGCGCCGCGTCACGGCGAGCGCCGCCGACTCGATGAGGTCGAGAATGCGCACGCCGGCTTTCGGCCAGCCGTGGCGCTGCGCGACCGCGCACGACGTGTTGCACGCCATCACGATTGCATCTGCGCCGGCCGCCTCCAACCATGCGACGTTGGCGTGCAGGAGCGCGACGAGCTCTTCTTCGCTCCGATCCCCGTACGGCACGTGTGCCTGGTCGGCAAGAAAGACGATCTCTTCGTCGGGAAGCGCCGCGCGAACGGCTCGAAGCACGGTTAATCCGCCGAGCCCGGAATCAAAAAGCCCCAGCATATCTTACTGCTGAGGTTGGATTGCGGGGGGCGGCGCGCCTGCGTAATCGGTGATCCCGTCGGCGATTGCGACGGCGACCTTCTGGCGCCACGCAGGATCGGTGAGCAGCGCGAAATCATCCGGGTTGGAGAGAAACGCGGTCTCGACGAGGCAGGCGGGCATGAAGGCATGGAGCGGAATGTAGAGGTGGCTCTTGACGATGCCGTCGTTCTTCGTCCCAACCTGCGCGGCGAGTTCGTTCTGAATGTCGCGCGCGAACGGCTCGTCGATCGGTTTGGCATAGTAGGTCGTCGTGCCGTTGGGCCCGGCATTGATATAGGCGTTCACGTGGATGCTGACCAGAAGGCGCGCACCGGCGCGATTCGCGATGTTATCGCGCGCCTGCAATTCTTGCTCGGCGGTATCGTTGGGAGCGTAGACATCGACATCTTTGGTGCGCGTCATAATCACTTGCCAGCCGCGCGCTTCCAAAATTGCCCGCAGCCGCTTGGCCATATCGAGGGTGAGTACCGCCTCGGCGACGCCGTTGCGCACCGCACCGCGATCGCTGCCCCCATGCCCCGGATCGATCACGATCAAACGCGGATTCGTCGGAACGTAGGCCGCGGCGGGATTCACGCTCCAAAGATTCGGATCGCCGCCGGCGACCGGGGCCGCTGCTGCAAGCGTGACGCTCGGCGTTCCCGTTCCGGCGACGCCCGTTCCGGCGGTCGAGGCGTCGGCGAGCGAGAGCGCACCGTTCACCGCGATATCGACACCGGTTGCCGACTGCGTCACCGTCACATCGTGCACCCCCGAGATGCTCAACGCGATACGCACGGTCTGCGGATCGATCTGATCCGCGCGAACATTTGAGATCGGCGCTTCGGTCGAAGGCGGGATCGCCGTCGGTTCGAGCGTCGCTCCGTGCAGATCGATCCAGAAGCGATTGTCGGGCGCGCGCAAATGGTGCCAATCGAACGACGCGGCGCCGGTCAACGCGACATGCAACGTAACGCCGCTCGGCGTTGACTGCGCTTGAATCGCGTTCACTTGTGCGAGCGAGACGAGCGGAGCCGGCGTTACTTCTCCAACGGGCGGGCTCGTCGCAAGCGGTTCGTTCGCGACGCGATTCCAGGGTGAGACGGTCGGCAGTTCGGCGTTCGGCGGCGGACGCAACGCAACGGCGACCTGCGGCGTCGACGTCGGTGGAGCGGTCGCGACTGCGTGGACGATTCCGGGTGCGGCGCGCGTACCGAGCGCAACTTCACTCGCTCCTGGAGCGATGATGAAACCGATGTCGCGGCCGTCGAGCGAGCCGACCTGCGCGACATGCGAGCTCCCGTCGAGATCGAGGGTGACGTAAGTCGTCGGATTCGCAGCCGTCCCGACCTGCGAGATCTCCACTGCTACCAAGCCGCCGGCATCGACACTCCGGAGATGCATCAAACGGCTGCCGACGCCGACGAATGCATAGGTCATCTGCCGCGCGCTCTCGCGCACGAGCCGCGCCTGCAGCGGAACGGCACCGCGCGCGACGACGCGCATGCCGTTGCCTTCGTCGCGAACGTCGAGATTGGTGATCTGCGGTTGGAGGATCGTCGTCGCTCCATCGGCGATTTTACGTAGGCCCAACGCGCGCGCGAGCGCATTGAATTCGATATACGCTTCGCGACCGTGCGCGAACGGCGCCACTTTGGAGCGCACCGCGAGCGGACCGATATCGTAGGTCCGGTGGCCGATAGCGAAGCTGACGATGGTCGGCTCGCCGGTGGCGATTAAGACGTACCGGGCGCCGGGTTTCCAAGTAACGATCGCACCAAGCGTGTGAAAGAGCCGCTGTAACGCCGGGTCGTCGATGCCGACGAGTAGCCTTGCATCGCGACGCTCGACATGGGTAAAGGCAAAGGTGCGCCCCGCGAATTTCCAGAGCGGTGCCGCAACGGCAACGCGCGGCATGCAGAGCAGCGCGAAGCAGAGCGCAGCGAAGGCGCTAGAAATCCGAGCGATGGAGCGGTTCATCGAGTTCGAGGTGCCCTCCGGGCAGGGTCGGCAATCGTTGGCCCGCAACGGTGATCTGCACCGCAGAGATTCCCGGGAGCGCCGTCATCGAATAGACGAGTGCTTTGAACTCCGCATTTTCGCCGAACGTGCCGCCCGGTTGCGATTCAACCTCTTTCGAAAGATCGACCGTCACCGTCGATCCGTGGATCGCGACATCGTTGACGCGCGTTCCGAGTGGAAAACGCACCGCACGGACATCGGCAGGCGGGCCGATGACCGCTTGCAACGCGGCATAGAGCGCGCGGTCGTGCGCCCATTGCGCCCGCGTGCTTCCGGCCGGGCGCGGCCGAAGGGTAACGTCCCACGGTTTCACGGTGGTGCCGTTCATTTTGGTGTAGTAGATCGTCAGCGTATTGGGCGCGGCTGCATGCGGCCGCATGAACCACCACCCTGCGCCGATCGCAAGGAGCAGCAACACGACGATGGGGATTGCGTAATTCGGCCGAGGCTGCGGATCGGAGCGGTGAGCGCTGCGACGGATCTCGCTCACTACATGGACCCGCGCGCGAGGGTGATGCCCAGCGAGAAGGTTCCGATCACCAGGAGGAGGCCGAGAATCGAAAGCCCGACTGCGAGCGCCTCCTTGCCGGGGCGTTCGCCGAGTCGGCGCGCGAAAATATAGGCCAGCATTGCTGCAAGCGCACCGGCCATATGGAACCAAATGATCGTACTGGTCGGATGATAAACCCCCGCGACGATAAGCCCGACGAGAAATTGAAGGCCCGTCACGGCGACCATCACGCGACGGCCCATCGTATTCCAACTAAAGACCACGGCGCAGAGAACCACCAGCGCGGCGACGATGAAGTGGGCATCGAGTACGTATTGAGGCATTATGCGTACACCGTTAACGTCGGCGCGGCGGCAATCCTCTCGCTATGGAGCGTTAACGCACCGCAACCGTGAGAAAGACCGTCACGCCGTAGAAAAACGTCCCGCGCGCATCGGCTGCAAGCAACCCACGCACCCAGGCATCCGCCTCCTCTTGCCCGAGCCGCTCGCTGCGAATCGCCGCTGCAATCGCCGATTCGAGAACGAATGCATAGGCATGCGCGAACGAGAGCGAGGTAACGAAGAGACGCGATTCGATCTGCGTAAAGCCTGCGGCGACGAAATGCTCGCGGTGGTGCCGCCCGGCCCAACCGTCGGCGAGTGAATCGACGAATGCATCGACGATGGTCCGCGTGATGCGGCGATCCCCTCCGGCAATGACAATGCTCTGCCAATCTTGATCGATTGCGAGCAACGAGCCGCCGGGGACAAGCACGCGACGCATCTCGTTCACGGCGACCTGCGGATCGGCAACGTGCTGCAACAATCGCTCCGCGCGCACGGCATCGAACGAGGCATCGGGGAAAGAGAGCGTCTGTGCATTCTCGGCGAGAAAGCGCGCGTTCGGCGGAACGCCGCGCGCAATCGCCACCTCGATCAGCGCTTCGTTTGCATCGATGCCGACCACCGAGCCGCCGTCGCCGACGCGCGCAGCGATCGCTCGCACGTCATCGCCGACCCCGCAACCGCAATCGAGCACGCGCGATTTCTCGGTGATGCCCTGCATGGCGAAGGTTGCATCCTTCGCTTGCGCTCCGAGTTGCGCGACTGCATCGAGATAGCGGATGCGCTCGGCGGCATCGCCTGTTGCGCCGACCGAAAAGTCGGTAACGTCGCTCATCGCGTCTCGGCGAGCGTCACCGAGCACTGCATCGACATCGTCACGATACCATCGCTTGCGAAACGATCGAAGAGCGTTCCGACCTCTTCGCGCAAACGGTCGGCTTTTTCGCCTTCATGGGGGAGATACGAGGTGCTGTCGGCGCGCGCGAAGAGCCCTTCGCGATCGAGATGGTGCACGTTTGCATATGGTGCAAAGCGTACGCGCTTCCAACCTGCGTAGGTAAGAAAGGTTACGCGCCCGTCGGCGCGTCGCGCTTCGCTCTCGTCGGTGGCGTAGCGGCGCACGATATCACCGTAGGCGGCGGTAAATGCATCGCGCTCGTCGCGTTCGTTATAGAGCAGCGCGGCGCGACCACCGGAGCGAAGGATGCGGCCGATCTCGGCGAGCGCTTTCGGTGCATCGAACCAGTGAAAGGCTTGAAAGGCGGTCACGAGATCGAGCGATCCATCGCCGAGACCGGTCGCCTCGGCCCGCGCGTCGCGCCATTCCAGGCGAGGAAACGGCGGTGCGCTCGCGCGCATCGCGGCATTCGGTTCGACGGCAATCGTCGATCCGGCACGCTCGGCGAGCAGGCGCGCAGAGATGCCGGTTCCGGCGCCGAGGTCGGCAGCGCGGACTTGCATCGGATCGCCGAAGCCGGCGAAAAGCGCGTCGATGGCCTCGACGGGGTACGAGGGGCGGCCGAGCGCGTATGCTGCGGCGCGTTCGGAGAATCGTTCGGTGGGGTCGATCATCGCTTCAGCCATTGGCGGGCGGGAAAAGAATACCTCGCCCAAATACTTCCTTCGTTCAGAGTGCGACGTTTGCTAACACGGCGCTCCGGCGGAAATATCGTACGGTGCATCCGCGGGCATATAGACCATATTGCTGCAAAAGCCCGTGTCTAAGAGCGGGTAGATAACCGATGCACACGGACCATCGGTGGCGATATACAGAATGGTGAGATGTTTCGGTAAGATCGCAAATCGTAATTGATGCTTTGGGTCGTGTTCTTCCAATTTTCGCAGTTGCGCGCGTCGGGGCGCCGAAACGCGTGGTACGCCCGCCTTCCCTACATCGTATGCCGAGTAGCTTGGCGGGCCCATCGAGGTGCGGCGATAACGAGAATCTGAAATTTTGCACCTGACCCCGCCGTGGAAAGGGATCGGCTGCGCGGTAACGGTCCACGCACCGACCCAATGCCGGTGCGGCGTTCGTTGCGCGCAAGCAACGACCGAGAGTGCCATCACGGCGGAAATCAAGGCGCTCGCAATCCTGTACATGTTTCTAACGCGATGCCGACGCCTTGCGGTCGCTATTTCGCGGCGTACATTCCCAATGCGGAGAGCAATTCGGCATCGCGGTCGGCGGCGGCATTCTCCGTCGTCAGCAAGCGATCGCCGGAGAACATCGAGTTTGCCCCGAGAAGAAAGCAGAGCGCTTGCAACTCGTCGCTCATTTCAGAGCGCCCGGCCGCAAGCCGAATGTACGAGGTCGGCAACACGACGCGTAGGGTCGCAATCGTTCGCATGAGTTCGATCGGGTCGAAATTCGCTCGCTCGGCGAGCGGTGTTCCCTCGATTGGAACGAGCACGTTCACCGGAATCGATTCCGGCGGACGCTCCATTGCCGCGAACTCCGCGATCAGTGCAACGCGATCCTCGCGCGATTCTCCCATGCCGATAATGCCGCCGCAACAGAGTTTGAGCCCCGCTTCGCGCGCATGCGATAAGGTTGCGAGCCGATCGTCGTAGCCGTGCGTCGAGACGACCTCCGGGTAATATTCGCGCGAGGTATCGAGATTGTGATTGTAATAATGCAGGCCCGCTTCGCGCAGCGCTTGCGCTTGGTGCGGTTGTAACGAACCGAGCGTGACGCAGCTCTCCATACCCAACGCGTTGACTTCGCGCACCATCGCCAGTACGCGGTCGAATGCGGGGCCGTCCTTCACGCCGCGCCACGCCGCGCCCATACAGAACCGCGTTGCACCGCCTTCTTTTGCCGCGCGCGCCGCAACGACGACATCCTCGATGCCGGCGAGCGGTTCGGGGCGCACGTGCGTGCTGCGCCGCGCGCTCTGCGCGCAGTAGCCGCAATCCTCGGAACAACCGCCGGTCTTCACGCTGAGCAAGGTCGATTGTTGGATCGCCAACGGATCGAAGGCAGCGCGATGAGCGGCGATTGCCGCAAAGGCAAGCTCCGGGAAGGGTTGTTCGTAGATCGAGCGCACGGCGGCGGTATTGGGGGAGGTCAGTTGCATCGTCGCCCCAATTCGTTCATCGCCGCCAGCCAGCCTTGCACCGTCGCCGCATCGCGCCGGTCGACCGAACCAAGCAGCGTCGTTCGAACCGGCGCCGCGCCCATGCCTTTCAGCACGCCGCGTTCAAAGCTTCGCACTCCAAAGCCGCCGAAATACCAGCGGAAAAAGAGCGTCGGCATGCCCATCGTCACGACGAGGCGCGCACTCTTTCCGCGCAGGATCGACGGCGAGCTCGCCGCCCCATTCTGCGGCGCGCCGGTGCGCAAGAGCTGTTCCCAAAAAGCCTTGCAGTAGGCGGGCATCGTGCCCAACCAGAGAGGGAAAAAGATCGCCAGGTGATCGCTCGCCGCAACGCGCTCGCGCAGCGCAAGGATCTCCGCTGAGGGCAACTCGCCCTCCCACTCTCGCTTCGAGCGGAGAAAACCGAAATCGAGATCCGCGATGTCGACGCGATGTACCTCGTGCCCGGCGAAGCGAGCGCCCCGTTCGTACCCATCGGCGAGGGCATAGCCCAAATGCGCTCGATCGGGGTCGGGATGCCCATGCAAAAGGACGATCTTTCGAAGACCCGGCGTTTTCATCGTGCGAGCTTACCCGAAAGCACAAGTCAAGTAAAGTCGCAACGAAGTTGGGAGGGCACCTACGCGCGCCGCAGTTGCAAATAGGCGATGTTTTCAAGGCTGATCAGCCCTTCGCCGATCATCGTTTCCAATTCGGGAAGCAGCGCGCGCAGGCGATCTTCTTCATCGACCACTTCGATGAGCACCGGCGAATTCGGTGCAGCGGAGAAGGGTTTGGCGACGTGAATGCGATTGTGCGCGCCGAAGCCTTCGATGCCGCGCAGCACCGTTGCGCCCGCGATGCCGCGCTTCCGCAGCATTTCGACGACGGCGGTGTAGAGCGGTTCGACGCCGTGACGATCGTGCTCGTCGACGAAGATCCGCATCATTTTCCCGTTTTGGAACCCTTCCATCTCGCCTCCCACTCAAACGGTTCGGGTGCGAGTATACCACGAAGGGGGCAAGGCGGCTCCGTCACCCAGGTTCGCAACGAAAAAACCGCTCAGCAGATATTCTGCTTAGCGGCAGGGTGGCTGGATGACGCTACCTATTTGAGGTGGGCGACGAGGACAACCGCAGCAACACCGACCGTCGCAATCATGACGCCGCTCAGCCCGAAGAACAGATTGAGCGTGTGACCGGTGATTTTACGGCCGAACATTCCAAACTTGTCGTCGATGTTACGACCGAACATTCCAAACTTGTCGTCGATGTTACGACCGAACACTCCAAACTTGTCGTCGATGTTACGACCGAACACTCCAAACTTGTCGTCGATGTTACGGCCGAGTTCGGTGAACGCCTCGCGGATATCGTCCTTGGTGACGGCGTTCTCTTGGAAAACCGTGCGAAAAATGCCCGCAAGGGTCTCTGCGTATTCTTGGGTGTCGCCCGCTTCTTGCAGCCTCTTGGAGATCGAAAGGGTATCGATCATACTATTCGTTCTATCGGCCGTTATTTGGGAAAGTTTCATCGAAAAAGCCGCCTGAAGCGCACTGCGCAAGCGCCTTCCCGGTGCGGCGCGGCGGCGTGGCTATCGTTGAGCGGGCCTCTGCGTTCTCAACAAGTAGTCGCCAAAGAGCGGAGCGGTAAATTGCGTTTCGCCGGTTTTCGGACTGAAAATCGCGCCTTTTTGAATAAGCCTCTCTCGCAAGCTCGCGCACGCTGCCGAGGTTGTCCCGAATTTGCTTGCCACGTCCTCGGTGCCCTGTGGGCCGGCTCCGAGCGTTGCCAGTGCGAAGGCGTAGTCGATTTCACGTGCTGTAAGGCGCGAGAGCCGTGTCTGGAAGAAGTCGCGGTCGAGGCGCTGCAGAGCGACCGGCGTCGCTGCGTCGACGTCTTCTTCTATGATGGTATTGCCGCGTGCGAGGTTCCATGCATCGTGTGCCCATTCCTGAACGAAGTAGGGGTAGCCTTGGGTTACTGCGGCGATCTTAGCAATGGCGTCGTCTGAAATTGATGCACCCGATCGAACAATTGGTTTTTCAACTGCGCGACGAACGTCGTCGACGGAAAGCGACCCGATATTTACGAAGTGGAATTGGCGTTCGGCGTAAGGTTTCGCATCAGCAATACTGTTTTGCAGAAGAT
>JAJXVC010000255.1 GCA_021782295.1 bacterium
CGCGTGCGCCTCTGCCGCCAAAAGCGGGATCGGCTGCAGCACGCCGGTCTCGTTATTGGCGAGGTGGATCGAAACGAGCAAACATCGCTCGTCGAGTTCGCGCCGATAGGCATCGGCATCGATGCGGCCTTCGCGATCGACCGGGAGGGTGACGACTTCAAAGCCTTCGCGCCCGAGCGCGCGCGCGGCATGTACCACGGCGTGATGCTCGGTCGCGCCGATCAATATGCGGCGGCGGCGGTCGTCGCGTCTCGCTTCGGCGACGCCGAGGATCGCCAGTGAATCGCTCTCCGAGCCGCCGCCGGTAAAGCGAATCTGTTTTCGCGGTACGCCGAGCGCGTTTGCAACGCGGTCGCGGGCCGTATCGAGTAGCGCATGCGCCGCGCGCCCCTCGGCGTGCAACGAACTCGGATTATAATCGCTTGCTAGTGCCTGGAGATAGGCATCACGCGCAGCAGCGGCGATCGGCGTCGTTGCAGCATGATCGAGATAGATGCGGTCGCGCATTACGGTTCGAAATAGCGGCGCCCGCGCAACCGCTCCGGCAAAAACTCTTGCGTTTTCTCGGGATCGTCGTGCGTGTAAATATAATCTCGTCCGTAGCCTAGCGATCGCATCAGGCCGGTCGGCGCATTGCGTAAGTCGAGCGGCACCGGGTCGCGCGCACCCTGCGTGACGTCGGCGAGTGCGGCGGAATACGCGCGGCCGACCGCATTGCTTTTCGGCGCTCGCGCGAGGTAGAGCGTTGCATGCGCGAGCGGGTAATAGCCTTCCGGCATCCCGACGAAATGCACCGATTGCTGCGCGGCGATGGCCAACGGAAGCGCCGCTGCATCGGCAAGTCCGACATCTTCAGAGGCAAGAATCACAAGGCGCCGCGCAATGAAGAGCGGATCCTCGCCGGCGTCGAGCAGACGCGCCAACCAGTAGATGCTTGCATCGGCATCGCTTCCACGAATCGATTTTATGAACGCACTAATCGTATCAAAGTGCCGGTCGCCGCTCTTATCGTGCGCACCGCGGTGCAGCATTGCCGCGCGCACGCTCTCGAGATCGATCCTTCGCACGCCTTCGTGCATCGGTGCGATGCTCGCCGCGAACTCTAATCCGCCGAGCGCCGAGCGCGCGTCGCCGCTCGCCATCGCGACGAGCGCCGCCAGCGCCTCGGGCACGAACTCAATGTGCTGCGCGCCGAGTCCGCGCTCGCTATCGGCGACGGCACGCTCGATGATCCGTTGCATCGCCGCATCATCGATCGGTGCGAGCACGACGACACGCAGGCGCGAAAGCAGCGCGGGGTTCACCTCGAACGAGGGATTCTCCGTCGTCGCGCCGATCAACGCAATCGTCCCTTCTTCGACATCGGGTAAAAGCGCGTCTTGCTGCGCTTTATTGAAGCGATGAATTTCGTCGAGAAAGAGCAGCGTACTCCGCCCCACCGCGCGGCGTTCGCGAGCGTCGCCGACGATGCGCCGCACATCGGCGAGTCCGGCGTTCACTGCCGAAATTTGTTCGAAATGCGCGCCGATGGATGCAGCGATCGCACGCGCAATCGTCGTCTTTCCGCTTCCCGGCGGGCCCCAGAGCAAGAGCGAGGGCAACGCGCCGCGGTCGAGGGAAACGCGTAGCGGACTTCCGCTGCCGAGCACTTCTTCGTGGCCGAGAATCTCTTCAAGCGTACGCGGACGCATCCGCGCCGCGAGCGGCACGCTCCCCGACAGCGATTCTTCGAAGAGCGAGCGCTCCATTGAACTGCTAACTCGGCATCCTAATCATGGATGATCTTCGGATTCTTGATAATGATCGGTTTGGGCGTCGCGACCGATTCACGAATTTGGCTCGGGAAGCGAAGGATCACATTTCCCTCGGCCTGGGCCTGCCCGGTAATCGTATTGTAGATCACATGGTCGGCGATCAGGGAGCGCGCGCCCTGGCGCACGTGCACGTCACCATGTAAATCGAGTTCGTGCGTGACGTCGTTGAGTTTCCCACTCTGCGCATCGACGGTCGTATCGGCTTGCGTGTAGTGCATGTGGCCGACGGCGGTATAGATGCGCGTTTTTTCGTCGATCGTCATTTTATCGGCGGTGAGCGTCGCCGGCCCGCGTCCGGAGGCTTTCTTGGCGCTGCTCAGTCCACCGAGATCGCCGTTTTTATCATGCAACACGACATGACCGAAGAGCGTCGCTTGCCCACTTTTTGCGTTTCCATTCGCGCGATCCGCATCGATAGTGGTTCCATCGCGTGTTACGAGAACGTGTTGCGGAGCGCTAAAAGCGTTCGTTTTTAAATTAAAGTCGACGAGTGCCGTATGAATATTCCATTCGCCGAACGTAAAATGCGTCTGCGATTTCGCGGCAGGGCTTGCCGTCGGATGTGCGGCAGGCTGTGCGGCGGCAAGCAATACCAATGCCGCCGCGAACAACGGCGCGAGTCGCGCGAGCGACCTCATCGGCGCGCCTTTACGACGTGCCGCTCCGCCACACCGAGGCGTGCCTCGATGAGTTCGAAACTCAGCGTTCCCTCACGAATTACCAACGGGCGCTCTCTCGTACAATCCACAATTGCTGCTTCGCCGTCGTAGCGGGTCGGCCCGTTTTCGACGATGAGATCTGCTGCGGGAAGACGTTCCGAGCCGCCGCGCCCCCGATAGGGCGGGTCGCCGCTGGCGTTCGCGCTACTGACCGCAAGTGGCCCGCAGCGGTCGAGGATGGCGCGCGCAAGCGTATCGTCGGGAACACGCACGCCCAGCGTCGGTTGCCCTGCGGTAATCTCTTCGCTGATGAAAGACGGGCGCGCAACGAGCAGCGTCACCGGTCCGGGGAGAAGCCGCTTCGCGACGGTCGCCGCCACGACGTTTCCCGGTGCGTACTCGAGAAGTTCGGCAACGCCGGCGACATGCAACGTGAGCGGCTTGTGATCGGGGCGCCGCTTCTCTAGGTAGACGCGATCGACGGCATCGAGGCGCAGCGGATCGCAGGCGAGCCCATAACTCGTATCGTGCGGAAAAATGATCGTACCTCCGGCAAAGATAACGCGCGCGACCTCCTCGATGAGGAGATCGCGCGGCATCGTCCGTGCGTCGAGTGTAACGGCCATCGTGGCTAGACGCGAATGCGCATCCCCGTGCC
>JAJXVC010000256.1 GCA_021782295.1 bacterium
GGACGAACTCAGCGTCGCCTATTCGCGCAGCTGTTTCATTCCCGACCGGTTCATCGCGGGCGGGATCGCGATGCTCGACGCCGTCACGATCTTCTGGAACGGACTCGCCGCGCAACGCCGCGAGCTCGAGAACGAGCGGCTTCGCTATGCGGTGTAATGCAGTGCAAACGACCTAGATCGCTCGCTTGTCGGCGGTACGCGGCGGCGCCGGGCTCCGCCGCGCACCGCCCCGATACGCTCGGCGAAGCCCGGCGCGGGGCGAGGTGCGTGCCGATATCCCGTCGACAAAGAGGATTCCGAAAAGAAAACCGTTCATCACTTGGTTATGGATTGCGCGCTCCTTTCAACCCACCCGCCGAGTCCGGATCTCGGCGCGAACCACCGCTCCTCGACGCGTTCTCAATCGTAAGGCAGCGTGCGCAGTGGTTTTTAAAAAATCGTCGTACCGATTGCTCTGCCCGACATGCGGGCGCCGCATTATCGACGACGGAACCGTAACGCATTGCTCGGGGGAGCACGGTCGGAGCCTGCTCCGCACGGAGTACGCCGAACGCGAGTTTCGCATCGATCGGTCGACGCAGGGGATGCTCCGCTATCGCGCGTGGCTACCGCTGCGCGAGCCGGTCGAGACCGATTTCGGAACCGTCATTCTCCGCAGCGATGCGCTCAACGCCTATCTGCGAACTCCGAATCTGCGCCTCGCCGTCAATGGATTCTGGCCCGAGCGCGGCGCCCAGCTCCCGAGCGGAACCTTTAAGGATATCGAAGCGATCGCGATTCTCGGCCGGTTCCCACGCGACGGACGCATGCTCGTTGCTGCATCTGCGGGAAACACGGCGGTTGCGCTAGCGAGCGCAGCGAGTATCTATGAAGTGCCGACCGTTATTATCGTCCCAGAATCCGCACTGCCGCGCATTGTTTTCTCGCGCGCTCCGGGGGAGAACGTTCGTTTTATCGTCGTTACCGGCAACGCCATCTACGACGATGCAATCGTCGCGGCGCGCAAACTTGGAACGCGTGACGGGCACGTCTTTGAAGGCGGCGCGCAGAACGTCGCGCGACGCGACGGTATCGGAACGACGATCGCGGCATACATGGAAGCAGAGGGTGCGCTGCCGGAGTACTTCGTTCAAGCGGTCGGTAGCGGGAGCGGTGGAATCGCTGCGCACGAAGCGGCGCGCCGCGCGATCGCATCGGGAGCGTTCGGGGCGCGCTTTCCGCATCTCGTTCTCGTGCAAAACGCACCCTTCGCGCCGATCTTTCACGCTTGGGCCGCAGGAAGCAACTCGGTCGAAGCGGCGCACCGCCCCGACTCGGCGTTTCTCGCGGGTGCAGAGATTTCGGCGGCGGTGCTCGGTTCGCTCGCACCGCCTTACGAACCGAAAGGTGGATTACTCGACGCGCTCACCGAGAGCGCGGGCGATGTGACCGCCGTCGAAAATGTCGCCGCCCGTGCCGCCGCAGCGCTCTTCGAGGAGCTCGAAGGAGTCGATCTCGATCCCGCAGCAGCGGTCGCGCTCGCCGGATTGATCGAGCGCCTTGAGCGCGGCGCGATCCCGCGGGATGCGCATATCGCTCTCCATATTACCGGCGTGGGGCGTCGCCGACTCGCAGCGGATCGCCGCATCCCACCGACGATTGCGATGCGTATCGAGGCGACACGCCCCTGAAATCATCCTCCATGCAGGCCTTCGCCACCGCATTTGGGAACGGTGAGCGATTCCATGCAATCAATCGATTTCCGCGACCTCGGCCTTCTTCAAGAGCTCACCGAGACCGTCGCTTCCCTTGGCTATGAAGAGCCGACGGCGATCCAACGCGAAGCGATCCCGCCACTCCTGGCCGGACGCGATGTCTTAGGGCAGGCCGCAACCGGAACCGGAAAGACCGCCGCCTTTGCCTTACCGCTCCTGCACCGCCTCGGACGGATCGCCGATGGGCCGCGTCGCGTGCGCGCCCTCGTCCTCGTCCCAACCAGAGAGCTTGCGATGCAGGTCGCCGAGGCGATCCACCGCTATGGCCGACAACTCGGCACCGGAGTGCTGCCGATCTTCGGCGGGCAATCGATCGGGCTGCAACTGCGCACGCTTAAACGCGGCGTCGATGTCGTCGTCGCAACCCCCGGACGCGCGCTCGATCATCTCCGTCGCGGATCGCTCGACCTCGGAGCGATCGAATTTCTCGTCCTCGACGAAGCCGACGAGATGCTCGACATGGGCTTCGCCGACGAACTCGATGCGATTTTAGAGAACGTTCCGGCGGCGCGCCAGAGCGCACTTTTTTCAGCGACGCTCGCTCCACGCATCCGCACGATCGCCAAACGTCACCTCAAAGATCCCGTCCACGTGACGATCGCCAACGAGGTCGGGGCACCCGGTGTGGTGCCGCGCGTCCGCGAAGTCGTCTACGTCGTTCCGCGACCGCACAAGATCGCCGCGCTGGCGCGCGTACTCGACGTCGAGTCGCCGACCTCTGCGATTGTTTTCTGTCGCACGCGCACCGAGGTCGATGAGTTGACCGAAACGCTCGGCGGCCGCGGCTATCAGGCCGAAGCGATCCACGGAGGGCTCTCGCAAGAGCAGCGCGATCGCGTTCTGCGTCGTTTCCGTGAAGGTCGCTCGGAGTTGCTTATCGCCACCGATGTCGCCGCGCGCGGGCTCGATATCGAACATGTCTCGCACGTCGTCAATTACGATGTGCCCTCCTCACCCGACGCCTACGTCCATCGCATCGGTCGCACCGGCCGCGCCGGGCGCGAGGGTGTCGCGATTACTTTTGCGGAGGCACGCGAGCAACGTCTTCTTCGCAATATCGAACAGCACACGAAACGCAAGATAAAAATCGAAAGCGTGCCGACGGTCCACGATCTGCGTGCCCGTCGCCTAGAGACGCTGAGCGCCGATGTCAACGCGGCGATCGAGAGCGGCGAACTCGCACGCTACCGCGTCATCGCCGAGGCACTCGCACACGAGCACGAGACGCTCGATATCGCCGCCGCCGCACTCAAGTTGGTCGACCGCGGACGCGACGGCGACGGCGAGCAAGAGCAAGATATTCCCTCCGTTGAATTCGGCGACGGGCGGAACAAGAAGATCGAGCGAAAAGCGCCGCGCC
>JAJXVC010000257.1 GCA_021782295.1 bacterium
CGCGTGCGCTTGCAGGCCACCTTGCCGCCGCGCGAGATGCGCGAACTCGACACGCAGATTCGCAACGTCGTCTCCGACCGCGAGAGCGCCGTGAAAGATCACGATTTCGATCGCGCGACGGCGCTGCGCGAACAGGAAGAGCGCTTGCGTCTCGAGCGCGGAAAGCTCGAACACGATTGGAAAGAGGCGCGCGCCGCAAGCGAAGGTAAACTCGAAGTCACCGAGGCCGATATCGCGCACATCGTTTCGTCGTGGACGAAGATCCCCGTGAACCGTCTCGCACAGGCGGAGACGCAAAAACTCCTGGAGATGAAGGAGTCGCTGCACAAGCGCATTGTCGGACAGGATGAAGCGATTGAAGTTATCACCCGTGCGATCCGTCGCTCGCGCGCCGGCCTGAAGAATCCGAACCGGCCGATCGGCTCGTTCATTTTCCTCGGTCCCACCGGCGTCGGCAAGACCGAAGTCGCGCGCAGCCTTGCGGAGTTTCTCTTCGACGACGAAGAGTCGATGATTCGCATCGACATGTCGGAGTACATGGAGAAATACTCGGTCTCGCGGCTCGTCGGGGCACCTCCGGGATATGTGGGTTATGAAGAGGGCGGACAGCTCACCGAAGCGGTGCGGCGCCGTCCCTATGCGGTCGTGTTACTCGACGAAATCGAAAAAGCGCACCCCGACGTCTTCAATCTGCTCCTGCAGATGCTCGACGACGGCCGCCTCACCGATAGCCAAGGGCGACAGGTGGATTTCAAAAACGCCGTCGTTATTATGACGAGCAATATCGGTGCAACCGGAATGCAGACGACGACCGATATCGGGTTCCGTCCGCAGAAGATCGATGCCGATGAAGGTAGCAAGGCGTACGAGCGCATGAAGAGCAAAGTGCTCGAAGAAGTCAAGCAATCGTTCCGCCCCGAGTTCCTCAACCGTATCGACGAACTTGTCGTCTTCCATCAACTCACGCGCGAACAGATCGAAGAGATCGTGGGCTTGGAGCTCGAGAAAGTTATGCGTGAGGTCAAAGCGCAGGATATGCACCTCCGCGTTACCGATGCAGCGAAGAGCGTTTTGGCAAAGAAGGGCTGGGATCCGCAATTCGGTGCGCGTCCGTTGCGTCGCGCAATTCAACGGCTCGTCGAAGACGAACTCGCCGAAGAGATGATTCGCGGTAATTTCACCGCCGGCGATACGATTCTCGCCGATATCGATACGGAGAATGCGGAGAAGTTGCGCTTCAGCAAGATTCCGTCGGTCGAACCGCCGACGGCCCCACCCGCTGAAGCCGCGCACGCATAGCTGCGCCTCAGACGCCTAGGGTGGCTCGGGTCGATGCGAAGTCGGTCCTCCTCGTGCGGCTGCTTGGCGCGCTCGACGAGGGATGCTATTCCTTTGACGGATTGCGCGAGCGGATCGCACAGGACGGCGCGCTCCCAAGCCCTCGTTCGCTGCGCCGCTATCTCTCCGTTCTCGCCGATGCGAACTTCCCGTGGTTCTACGACCGCGCACGCGGCGTCTATCGCTTCGTCGAGGGCTATTCGCTGCGCGCACTCAAACTCGATCGCGGCGAGATCTTCGGGCTCGTTGCTCTACGTTCGTTAGCGAAGTCGCTCGGCGGCTCCGTCGGCGCAGCGGTCGATACGCTCGCGCGTCGCGTCGTTTCCTCCGGCGCCGGGCAGTCGCCCGAAGCGCACGATCTCCCCTTCGGAATGCCGCTGCCGCAAGCACAACTCGACGAACGTACCGAGAAGGTTCGCGAGGTACTCGCGGCCGCCGAGCGTGACCGCCGCGTGGTTGCCATTGAGTATGTGGATCGCCACGGCAAAAGCAGCGCGCGCGATATCGAACCCTACGGACTGATCGTCGCCGGCGGACGCTATTATTGTGTCGGATACGACCGCATGCGGCGGGCACGACGCACCTTCGCGCTCGACGGAATGGAGTCGGCCCGCCTCACCTCCCGCACCTATCAGCGCCCTGCCGAGTTCGATCTCGATAAATGGATGTCGAGCTCGATCTCGGGGGTGATGACCGGTGATGCCGCGCACGAGGTAACCGTTCGCTTCGATTCGCGGATTGCCAAGGCCGCAGTGGCGGCATCCTCCCGGCTCGATCGCGATCTCTCCAAAAACGAGGACGGAAGCGTCGAACTGCGGCTACGCGTTGCCGATCTCGATGAATTGCTGCGCTGGGTGCTTGGTTGGGGGAGCGAAGCGCGGCTCGTCGGCCCCGAGAGCGCTTTGGTCGGTATGCGCCGATTGCTCGCCGAGATCGGTCGGTACTACGAGACGACCCCAAATATGAGGTAATTTACGCACCGCGCCGAAGGCTAGGCGTCGATGAAACGCACGATCACCATCGCCGCCCTCGTCGGGCTTGCGCTCTCGCTGCTCGCGCCGAAGCCGGCCTATAGCTTTTTCGGCGGCCTGCCGATCGACGGCATTCGTTGCGATGCAACCGAAGGCGTCGTCCTCCACATCCACAGCCACTTGCAACTGGTCGATCGCGGTCGGAACGTCGTCCTTCCGGCCTATATCGGCATCCCGTCAGTGCAACCTGCATGTCTCTACTGGCTGCACACGCACGACGCAAGCGGCATCATCCACATCGAATCGCCGACGAAACGCTCGTTTACGCTCGGTGAATTTTTCGATGTGTGGGGAAAGAACTTGAGTTGGAGTGCGGCTGGTCCGCTTCACGCAGCGCGCGGAACGCGACTGCGCGTGATCGTTGACGGCCGCATCTGGCACGGTCGCTCGCCGCGCGAGATTCTGTTGCGCAACCACGAAGATATCACGATCGAAGTTGGGCCGCCGTTCGTCGCTCAACATCCGTTCAACTGGTCGGGGATGTAAGAAAACACGATGGCCGCTACAACCGATACCGTCGTCCTCGACGGTCGCCATCTCTCGCTCGAAAGCATCGCCGCCGTCGCGGAGGCCGGTACACCATTGCGCGTCTCCGATGAAGCGATGGGCCGCGTAGCGCGGGCGCGAGAGTTCGTCGAGGAGCGCTTCGCCGACGGCGATGCGATCTACGGCGTCACCACGGGCTTCGGGCGACTCGCCAACGTGCAGATCGATCCGGCCGATGCCTCGCTGCTAC
>JAJXVC010000258.1 GCA_021782295.1 bacterium
GCGAACGCGCTGCGCGAGTGCCGGCGAGCCGGGAGCATCGTAGCGCAGTTGATAGGTGTGCGCCGGAAAACCGCTGTAATCGTAGATGAGGCTCGGCTGCGGATGCGCCGTTACCGTCGGGAGCGCGCGCTCCCAATGCGCGGAGATCACGAGAATCGCGCGCGGTTCTTCGGTGAGGGTCGATGGAAGCGCACGTAGGTACGCTTCCATGTTTTTCCACGGCTCCCCGGGCCACTCCATGAAGAAGCAGGGCCCTCCGCCGTGCGGGATATAGAGTGTCGGTTGCATGACTATGCGGTCTGGAGAATCCCCTCGACGTTGAGTTCGATACGCACTTCGTCGCCGACGAGCACGCCACCGGTCTCGAGTGCCTGGTTCCAGGTCAAGCCGAAGTCCTTCCGGGCGATCTTGGTGTGGGCGGTGAAGCCGACACGCTGGTTTCCCCACGGGTCGGTCGCGCGTCCCTCGAAGGTCACGTCGAGCGCGACGGGACGGGTGACGCCGTGGATCGTCAGGTTGCCGTGGAGCGTGAAGCTCTCGCCGGAGCCTTCGGCCTTCGTGCTGACGAAGTCAAGGGTGGGGAAGTTCGCAGCGTCGAGGAAATCGGCGGATTTGAGGTGCGTGTCGCGCTGCTCCTCGCGGGTGTCGATGCTGGAGGCGTCGATATGCGCCTCGATCTCGGTCGGCAGCGTTCCTTCCTGAGGAACGGCGAACGAACCGGTCACGCCGGTGAAGCGGCCGCGAACCTTCGCGAGCATCATGTGGCGGACGAGGAACTCCACCGACGTATGGGTGGGATCGATGGCAAATTTCTGCAGGGTGCTATTCATTTAAATCTCCTTTTGTGGTATAGTAACTATTGCATACCAAGTACCAATAATCAATAAGGCACCAAAATGGTATATAGGAACAAAATGGAAACCATGAACGAGCCGGATGCGTTTTCCGGGAATTGCCCCGTGCGCGAGTTGCTCGACCGCATCGCCGATAAATGGACGACGTTGATCATCGGCATGCTCGGCCGCGGCGATGGAGCGGTTCGTTTCGGCGAACTGCGACGCTCGGTGAGCGGAATATCGCAGAAGATGCTAACGCAAACACTGCGCGATCTCGAACGCGATGGACTCGTAACGCGAACGCTCTATCCGGAGATTCCTCCGCGCGTCGAATATTCGTTGACACCACTCGGACGAACGCTCGATGAACCGTTAAGCGCACTCGCGAAATGGGCGGAGCGACATATGCCGGAGGTACGTTCGGCGCAAGAAGCATTCGACCAGCGCTGACGCCTTCACGCGCGTTCACGGGAAATTCTCCCGTGCTTCATCGACCGGCGATACGCTTGCACGGTCGAAGGAGAGCAGAGCATGAAAATGAGCAGGCGTGCGTCGATCGCGACGATCGCAACGGCAGTAGCCGGCGGTCTCGCGGCCGACGCATTTTCATTTGAGGCTGCCGAGGCGGCGCCCTCGACGAAGCCTCAGCAACGAATCGGAACGCTTGAGGAGCTCAAAAAGCGAGGCAAGATCGCCTTCGCGTACCCGAACGAAAATTCACCGGCGCTTGCGGTATTGCTCGGCAACGGTGATGTCGTCGCCTACAGTCTTATTTGCACGCACATGGGTTGTCAGGTTGCCTACGCACACGCGACGCAGAGTTTTTCGTGCCCGTGCCACGGCAGTGTTTTCGATGCGACCCGCTCCGGCGAAGTAGAACGCGGGCCTGCCCCGAGGTCGCTGCCCGAAATCGAACTCCAGAGCTCCCATGACGGCAACCTCTATGCCGTTGCCCTGTCTGCACCGATCTTCGGACACTCCGAGAGCATCGAAGAGAATCAAGCGCTCTACGGAACGGGCGACGAGCGATGAAACGCAAGAATATCCTCGATCATCTATTTGCAGCACCCGGCGTCGTCGATCTCCGTTCGAGTTCGACGAGTTGTCGCTTCTGTAATGTCGGTTGCGGGTATCGCGTACTCACTGCGCGCGCTTTTGATTCCAGGGTACCCGATCTCCCCATCGTTCGCTTGACCGACGGCCGCTACGTTCAACTCGTGCCCGATGAACGCTGTCCGGTCAACTCAGGTGATTACTCCGTGCGCGGTGCCTTTCTCTCCGAGACGCTCTATCGGAGAAACGGGCCGACGCGCGATCGACTGCTGTATCCGCTCGTGCGGGTCGGCGGCCGCATGGTACGCGCGACCTGGAAGAGCGCGCTCGATCACGTTGCAGAAAAACTTCAGGGGTATTTGAAAGACTTCGGCCCATCGAGCATAGGGATCTATCATGCCGATTGGTTCGGTGGTGAGAATGCCTATGCATATATGAAGCTCGCTGCGGCGCTGAAAATAACGAATTACGATCTGAACGGACGACTCTGCGCTGCGACCGGCTCCGCCGGCCTTGCGCGTTCGCTTGGAAATGCATCGCACCCATGGGCGTTGGCGGATATCGAAGCCGCAGATACGATCGTTCTCGCCGGCGCGAATGCTTCGGCGACGCTCTCGGTAATCTACGATCGGATACTCGCCCGCGCCGAAAGCGGCGCCAAGTTTATCGTCGTCGACGTTCGTGAAACCGAGGCGGCGCGTGCCGCCGGAAAGTATGGAACCTTCGTACGTATTCGCCCGGGCAGCGACGTCGCATTCTATAACGCGATCGGCCACGTGTTGTTGCGCGAACGGCTTTACGACGAAGGCTTCGTCACGTTGCATACCAACGGACTGGAGGCCTATCGCAACCTCGTGCTGGATCGCTATGCCCCGGAGAACGTAGAAGACATCGTCGGGCAACCCGCTGCGACGATTACGGCGGTTGCCAGAACGATCGGGGCTTCCAAGAAGACGCTGTTTCTCTCGGGGAAAGGGTTGGAGCACCAGGCGCACGGCACCGATATGATCTGTTCGCTCATCAACCTCGCGTTGCTGACGGGAAATATCGGAAAAATCGGCGGTTCGTATTCGCCGCTCGGCGGCCATCAAGGATCGATCGTGAATCCGCCGCTGCTTGCCGGATCGCTCGGTAACGTCACCATTCCGAACAAGACGATCTTCGAACAGCTCGATGCCATTGAAGCGGGCGAGCAGAGAGCGCTGCTTT
>JAJXVC010000259.1 GCA_021782295.1 bacterium
CCGCGATTGCGAGTTGGTCGATCCGCGACGGCGGTAACGACTGCGGTGCGTACGGCAAGTAGCCTCCCCCACCGCACCCGGCGAGGAAGACGACCGCGAGCGTCGCCCGGAGCCAAAATTGCATCGTGAAGGGGTTCGCCGGGTTGGGTCCGCCGCCTTCCCCTTTCGCCCCCGGGCGACCGCCGAACTACGCCTCGCGCGGGCTCGGGAGGCTCGCGCCCCACGCGGCGATGCGAGCCTCGATCGCATCGCGAATCTTGCGCGTCTCCGCGAGCCGCTCGTCGTATGAGCCGACCAGCGACGAGGGATCCGGGAAGCTCCAATGGAGCCGCAGGCTCTCTCCGGGAAAGATGGGGCAGCGCTCGGCGTTGCTTTCGTCGCAAACGGTGACGACGTAGTCGAAACGCCGTTCGAGGGCGAGGAGATCGAAGACGTTGCGCGTCTGCTTTTGCGAGATGTCGATGCCGCATTCGCGCATCGCTTCGACGGCAAGCGGATTGAGCGTTCCGGCTTCGAGCCCGGCGCTCTCGGCGATCAGGCGATCGGAGAAACGCGCGTTTGCAAAGGCTTCGGCGATCTGACTGCGCGCGCTGTTATGGATGCAGAGAAAAAGCACGCGCGCTCGATCGGCTGAGGGGACGCTCATGGATGCACACTCTCTTTAACGGTGAAATAGCCGCTTCTCATGCGCAGTGCGACGTTCACCAGCGCAAGCATGACGGGAACTTCGACAAGCGGGCCGATGACGGCGGCGAACGCTTCACCCGAGCCGATACCGAAGAGCGCGATACTGACGGCGATCGCCAGTTCGAAATTGTTGCTCGCGGCCGTTAGCGAGAGGGCCGTGCTCGCACCGTAGCTTGCACCCATGCGCCTGCTCATCGCAAACGATATAAAGAACATCAGGACGAAATAGAGCACGAGCGGCACGGCGATCTGCAGAACATCGAGTGGGCGCTCGACGATGCGATGCCCTTGTAATGCAAACATAGCGACGATCGTAACGAGCAACGCGATTAAGGTCAGCGGCGCGATTCGCGGCACAAAACCGTCGTCGTAGCGTTTGCTGCCGATGCGCGGGCGCAAAACGGCGCGCGTGAGTGCGCCGGCAACAAATGGCAGCCCGAGGTAGAGTGCGACGTTTTTAACGACGTCGACGAAAGAAAGATGCACGGCAAGCGCGGGCATGCCGATGAGCGGCGGCAGCACCGTAATGAAGAGCCACGCGTACGCGGCGTATCCGAAGATTTGAAAGAGTGAATTGAAGGCGACGAGCGCGGCGGCATATTCGCGATCGCCGTTTGCGAGGTCGTTCCAGACGATGACCATGGCAATGCATCGCGCGAGTCCAACCATCACGAGCCCGGCAAAAAATGCGGGGCGGTCGTGCAAAAACACTGCAGCGAGCGCAAACATGAGGATCGGGCCGATTGCCCAGTTTTGCACGAGCGAGAGCGCGAAGAGGCGCACGTTGCGCATGACTGCCGGGAGCGCTTCGTAGCGCACGCGCGCAAACGGCGGATAGATCATGGCGATGAGGCCGACCGGCACGAGAGCCCCGGGAAGATGCACGCCGACGGTGCCCAAGGCAACGCCGAGTGCCATCGCTCCGAGGATCCACAGCGTGAGGAAGCGATCGAGGAGGGCGAGCCGTTTCACGCGGACACCGCAAGCGGTAGCGCGCGTTCGAGCGCGCTTTCAATGCGTTCGCGCGCGCCCGGTGCGAGCCGATAGAGGCCCCAAGTTCCGCGCCGTTGCGCGTTCACCAGCGCAGCCTCTTTGAGGATTTTGAGATGGTGGGAGATCGTCGATTGCTGCAGATCGAAGCCCGCGGCGAGATCGCAGACGCAGACCTCGGTGCTCGAGCGAGCGAGCGTCGCCACGATGCGGAGACGCACCGGGTCGGCGAGGGCGTGGAAGAGCTTGCATTCCGAGCTGAGTTCGCCGGCGAAGAGCACCGGTTCGGGGGCGCAGCGTTGCATCGACATCCATCGATGCTAAAGGCTGAATCGAGTTTTGTCAATTCAACCCGAGGCGGGAGAGCGCTCGTCGGCTTCGCACGCCCGGCGTGGGGCCGGGGGATTTGGGTATACTCACCCTACCGGATATCAGGAAGGATCACGATGAAAAGACGCTTATTCCATCTCTTCGCGATGCTCGCGCTGGCATTGAGCCCGCTGACGCTTCCCGCGGTCGCCTCGGCGAAGACCTCGACGTTTTACGGCATCACGCTTCATGTCTCGACGACGAACATCAAGGTCCGCAATCCGCGCACCGGCCAGATATTAAGTTTTGAGATTCTGCCGAAGTTCGACCAAATATTCTCCGATGACGGGAAGACGACGTTTCAAATGCGAGACGTGAAACCCGGGCGCTACGTCGCCATCATCTACGATCAACGTGCGCTCGGACTGCGGCACGCCGACCGCATCTACTTGATGAATAGCGAAAACGAGCGTATCGGCAAGCAGTGAGCGCAGAGCGCAGCGAAGCGGGAGCGGCCTCGTCGTAGGCGAAGAACTCGAAGATGCTTCGCCCGTTTGCTGCCGTCGCACTCATCGTAACGCTTGCGCTCGCGTTCGGAGGCCCGCTCTCCGCGCGTTACTACCACCACTATGAACGCTTGAAGCCGATTCGCTGCGGCATCGAACTTTGGGCGATGAAGACGCTTCGCGACAACGGTGCATCGCACGTCAATTTTACACCGCACGCGACCTCGATTTCGTGGCTCGCGGCGCAGCGGGCACCGCGCGATCCGGATCTGGTTACCCATCGTCTCGCTCCGATTGAAACGACGGTGTGGAGCGTGAGAGCGCAACTCGTCGGCTATCGCATTGAGGCCGACGGCGATTACCACTTAGTGTTGCGCGATCCTCAGAGTGGAGCGACGATGATCGGCGAGATCCCAATGCCTTCGTGCGTCACGTCGCGCGGCGCAACGTATGCCGCGCTTCGCACTGAGGTGAATCGTATCGGACATCACGCGGCAACGCGATTTTGGTGGTGGTTGGATTATCACGGCGCGACGCCGCCCACCGTAACGATCTCCGGCGTCGGTTTTTTCGACCGGATTCACCAGCAAGATGGTGTCGCGCG
>JAJXVC010000260.1 GCA_021782295.1 bacterium
AGCGCCCGTCGTATGGTGGCCCCCCGCAACGTGGCGGCGAGCAGTGGAACGGCGCCTGATGGCACCGCCGGACAACCCCAAGAGTCTATCACGCGAAAGCCTCCCAGCGTCAAGGGCTCGGCGGGAATTCCCTCAGGGCCCATCCAGGGAGAGAGGCGAAACTGTTTCCCTGTGGGTGTAGCTCGTTTCGCCGTTAACCGCCGCGTCGCCGTCTCGATGATCGCTTTAGCGTTCGTGGTCTTGGGAATCTTTGCGATCCCGCGGCTCCCGGTCGCGCTCCTGCCGAGCTTCTCGCCCCCGGTCATTACCGTCACTGTCAACTACCCCAACGTCGGCCCCTACCAGATTGAATCGCTCGTCACGCGCCCCATCGAAAACGCGGTTAGCCGCGTCAACGGCATCGCGATGCTGAACTCGACGAGCGAGCAGGGGCAGAGCCAGGTGCGCGCCACCTTCCACTACGGCACGAATCTCGACACCGCCGCCGTCGACGTTCAGCAGCAGATCGATCGCATTCGCAACCAACTTCCGAACGACCCGACGCTGCAACAGCCCCAGATTTTCAAATTCGACGCGAATTCACTGCCGGTCATCCGCGGGTACGTCACCGATCCCAATTACTCGCTGCGCGATCTCGGTTCGCTCTTTACCAACCAGATCGCCGACGAATTCTCCGCCGTCAACGGCGTCGCGCAGGTCAGCATCGGCGTCGATCAGCAGCGTGCCGTGATGGTGGAGCCCAACGCAAGCCTGCTCGCCGCCAACGGGCTCTCGCTCAACCAACTCGTCAGCCGCATCGGCCAGGAGAACGTCAACCTACCCGCCGGCATCATTCGCGTCGGCACGAACGAATATCAGGTCCGCACCAACGCACTCTTCAAGAATGCCGCGCAGATCGGTGATATCGTCGTCGCAACGAAGAACGGCGTTCCGATCTACTTGCGCGATGTCGCAAGCGTGAAAGACGCGATCGAAGAGCAGCGCAGTTTCGAGCGACTCGACGGCAGGCCCGCGCTCGGCATCACCATCAACGCCCAACCCGATGCGAATATCGTCGCCACCGCTGCCGGCATCTACGGGAAGATCGCGCAGCTCGAGAAGCGCTATCCGGGCATGCATATCGGCATCGTCTTCGGCCAGCGCACCTTCATCCTCCAAGCCGTCAACGCGCTGGAACACACGGCGATCTACGGCGCGATCCTGGCGGTGCTCGTCATCTTCCTCTTTCTGCATTCGTGGCGCTCGACGCTGGTCGTCGCCATCTCGTTACCGATCAGCGTCCTCGGCACGCTCTTCGGCGCTTACGTGATGGGCTATTCCCTCAACGTGATGACGCTCGGCGGGCTTGCGCTTGCGGTCGGTCTCATCGTCGACGATGCGATCGTGGTGATCGAAAATATCGCGCGCCATCGTGCGATGGGCAAAGACGCGAAGAACGCCTCGATCGATGCAACCAGCGAGATTCTCACCGCGGTGATCGCCTCCTCGATCACCGTCATCACCGTTTTTGTTCCGCTCGTCTTAATTCCGGGGCTGCAAGGCCTCATCTTCACCCCGTTTGCGGTAATGGTGATGCTCGCGGTCGCGCTCTCGCTGCTCGTTGCGGTGACGACCGTGCCGATGCTTAGCTCACTCGCCGGAAACGATCGCGCCGCACACGGCGACGCTGCACCAGCGAACGGCTCAGTGAACGGGCGCCCCTCGCGCGATCCGTTCAAACGCTTTGCAGCGCGTTTCGAAGGGCAGTACGCGCGCTTCGAGCGCAGCTATCGGTCGCTCCTGGCCCACGCCGTCGACCGGCCGCGACTCGTCGCCGGCATCGCGTTGTTGCTCGTCGTCGCGACCTTCGGCATCGTGAAACTCGGGTTCATTCCAACGGAAACGTTCCCACCCTCGAACTCGCGCTACGTGCGCTTCTTCTTGCGCACCCCCAACGGCACCGCACTCGCGATCACCAACGCCGAAGTGCAAAAAATCGAAAAGGCGATGCTGCGCGATCCGCGCGTACAGAATGTCGGCATCATCGTCGGCACGCAGGGGCTCTTCAACGCGCTTCCGGTGACCAATCAGGCGACGCTCTCGGTGACGCTGAAGCCCAATGTCGTCGGCGATGCGGCGGCGGCGTACGTAGCGCAATGGCAGAAAAAACTGCAGCGTATCCCCGGATTGCTCTCGTTTGGGCACACCGTCGATATCGTCTCGAACATCATATCGCGCGGCCAGAGCGATCTCGACATTCAGATCTACGGGCCGAGTTTTACCAAACTCTACTCGATCGCCAAGGATCAGGTGTTGCCGGTCGTCGAGAAAATTCGCGGCATCTCACGCCCCGACCTCGGTATCACCGCAACGCAACCGGAGCTCGATGTCAACATCAAGCGCACCACCGCAGCCCGGCTGGGCGTCTCGACCGCCGCTATCTCGCAAACGATCGATACCGCGACCGCCGGCAGCATTGCCTCCTATCTCCAAATCAACGGCACGCAGTATCCGATCGTCGTTCAGTTGCCGCCCTCACAACGCCGCAGTGAAGCCGCGATTGCAACGCTCGGCGTCCCCATTGCGTCGACCTCAACCGCACTATCGCAGAGCGTGACGGCGAACGCACCCTTGCCGCAGACATCACTCCCAACGATGCCGCTCGGCGAACTCGCGAATTTGCGTTTTGGTGTCGGGCCCTCGGAGATCACGCGCCAAAATAAACAACGCGAGATGGATGTCACGGCGACGCTGCTGAGTGCACCGCTGGGGCAGGTCGTCGACGAAGCGACCGCCGCCATGGCGCGCATCACCTTGCCGCCGGGCTACAGCTGGCAGTTCGGGCAATCGGTCACCGATCAAGCGAACACCTTCGCGAGCCTCGGGCTCATCGTCGCGCTGGCAATTCTGCTCGTCTACATGCTGCTCGCCGCACAATTCGAATCGTTGCTGCATCCGCTGGTCATCATGATCTCGGTACCGCTGGCAAGTATCGGCGTCGTGCTCGCGCTTTTGTTAACGCACCGCTCCTTCGGCCTCACGGCATTCATCGGCGTGCTGATGCTCGTCGGCATCGTCGTGAAGAACGCGATTCTCG
>JAJXVC010000261.1 GCA_021782295.1 bacterium
AGCCGGTCGCGCAGCTCTCGTACCGAGGCTTCTTTGCGTGCGGTTGGCATAACGCTCTGCTTCCTGATGAGTTACAGTAAAAAAGCGCTCCATCCGTCCGGAGGGCGCTTCCACGCGAATCTGGCGCGAGAGGATTCTCGCGGGGCATCATCGGAGTTCACGTCCTACTGTAGGCGCCGATTTGGCATTACCCCCCGCGAGGGGGACCTACGGTCTTTGGAGCCGCACGTATCCTACCACAGCCCCGTATCGCACGCAAGGAAGAGGGGAGCAACGATTGGATCGCGAGGAACGGGAACGAGCGATGAGTCCGGAGGCCGCCCTCGCCGAACTCGAGGCGGGGAATCGGCGCTTCATCGAGGGGCATCCCACTTTCGGGCTCCAGAGCGCGCATCGCGTCGAGCTGACCTCCGCACAGTATCCCTTCGCCGTCGTCTTGGGCTGCTCGGATTCACGGGTTCCCGTCGAGACGCTCTTCGATCGCCCGGCCGGCGATCTTTTTGTGATTCGCCTCGCCGGAAACTTTCTCGACGAGTACGGCCTCGCGACGCTCGAGTACGGCATCGCGATCCTCGGCGCGAGTCTGGTCTTCGTGTTGGGGCATAGCTCGTGCGGCGCGCTCACCGCAGCGGTCGACTTTCTCGAGAGCGGAAGAACCGCTCCGGGAACGATCCAGCGCCTCGTCGACCGTCTCACGCCGGTCGCCCGCGCGACCCGTCGCGAGCGAGGCTGGGTCGAGGCGGCGGTTCGCGAGAACGTGCGCGCGACGGTGGCGGAGATTCTTCGCACATCGACGATCGTCGCCGATGCCGTCGCGCAAAAAAAACTCAAGGTCGTAGGTGGAACCTACGACCTTGCAACGGGACGGGTAGCGCCGATCGAGGGCTAAGCGGTTGCTTTCACCCGATTCGGATCGACCTTGACGCCCGGGCCCATCGTGCTCACGAGCGTGATGCTCCGCAGATAGGTGCCTTTCGAGGATGCCGGTTTCGCGCGCACGATCGCGTCGAGCAGCGTGCTCACGTTCTCGGCGAGTTGCGCTTCGTCGAAGCTCGCCTTGCCGACGATGGTGTGAACGATCGCGGTCTTGTCGAGGCGAAACTCCACCTTACCGGCCTTTATGTCGCGAATGGCGGCACCGATGTTCGGCGAGACGGTACCGGCTTTCGGGTTCGGCATCTTCTGCGCGAGGATGCGCCCGAGTTCCTTACCGACCTGCGCCATCATATCGGGGGTTGCCACCGCGACGTCGAACTCGGTGAAACCGCCTTTGAGTTTTTCGATCAGATCGGTATCGCCGACGATATCGGCGCCCGCCTCGGTTGCGGCGCGAGCGTTATCGCCTTTCGCGAACGCGATCACGCGCACCGTGCGCCCCGTTCCGTGCGGCAGTAAGACCGTGCCGCGGACCGTTTGATCGCTCTTCTTCGGGTCGACGCCCAAACGAATATGGGCTTCGATCGTCTCGTTGAACTTCGCATTTGCGTGTTTTTTGACGAGCGCGACCGCTTCAACCGTCGAGAAAAGTTGCTTCTTATCGTAATCGGCAGCGAGTGCGCGAAGACGTTTTCCGTACGTGCGTGCCATCTTACGCCTCCACCTCGACGCCCATCGAACGAGCGGTGCCGGCGACGATTTTCTTTGCCGCATCGAGATCGTTGGCGTTGATGTCGGGCATCTTCACCTTGGCAATCTCTTCGAGCTGAGCGTTCGTCAGTTTTCCGACCTTATTACGATTGGGCTCTTTGCTGCCTGATTCGATCTTCAGGGCCTGTTTGATGAGGAACGACGCCGGCGGCGTCTTGGTGACGAACGTAAAAGTACGATCGTCGTACACGGTGATCTCAACCGGAATGATCATGCCTGCTTGCGAAGCGGTACGTTCGTTGTACTGCTTGCAAAAATCCATGATATTGAGGCTGTAGGGGCCCAACGCCGGACCGATCGGCGGCGCCGGGTTCGCTTTGCCGGCAGGGATCTGTAATCCGATCTTGCCGATCATTTTCTTGGCCATGCTCTCTCCTTGTATAACGAGGCGGCGTACCGCTTCTCCCCCGTTTCATCGGCTCGGAGCGAGCCTCTCCCATTTCGACGTCGGGGTAACCGTCGACGGGAATTTTTTGCGGTCGTTAGACCTTTTCCACCTGGAAGAATTCGAGCTCGACGGGAGTCTCGCGCCCGAAGATCGAGATCAGTGCGCGCAGACGCTCCTTTTCCGGAGTGATTTCGTCGACGACGCCGGTGAAATCGAAGAACGGCCCCGAGGTGACTTTCACGCGATCGCCCTTGTTGAAGTCGATCTTCAGTTTCGGTGCTTCGATGCCCATCTGCTTGAGGATCGTCTTGACTTCTTTATCTTGCAACGGCACCGGTTTCTCGCCGGGGCCGGTGCTGCCGACGAAGCCGGTCACACCCTGCGTGTTGCGCACGACGTACCACGAACGATCGTCCATCACCATTTCGACCAGGACGTATCCCGGGAAAACTTTCTTCGGGGTGACTTTGCGTTTGCCGTCTTTGAACTCGACTTCGTCTTCCATCGGGACGAGCACGCGGAAGATCTTGTCCTGCATGTTCATCGAATGAATGCGGCGTTCGAGGTTCGCTTTTACCTTATTCTCGTAGCCGGAATAGGTATGAACGACGTACCAATTTTTCTTATCGTCACCGACCGGCCCCGCATCGAGTGCGGTATCGCGTTCGGCAAGTTCTTCCAGATGATCCATGTCGGTCACGCGGGCACCTAGAACGGATGCACGAAGTTAAAGAGGAAGCCGAAGAACTGATCGGCGACATACGTGAAGATTCCCAGGCAAACAACGAGGCCGATCGTCAGCACGGTCGCACCGACCCACTCGTCGCGAGTCGGCCAGGTCACGCGCTTCATCTCCAACCACACGCTGCGTACGAAATCGCCCGCTGCGAGGTTTGCGCTCGCGCGAGCCATCGAGGCTGCTTGTCGGTTCGCTACGTTTTTCTTCTCGTTCACCACGTCTCGTCTTTCGATTGGGAATGGCAGGGCGGACAGGACTCGAACCTGCAACCGGCGATTTTGGAGACCGCTACTCT
>JAJXVC010000262.1 GCA_021782295.1 bacterium
AGGCGCGCGCCGAGGTCATTGCATGGAATACGTCGGCGACGGCGACAACGCGGGCTTCGAACGGAATCTCGTTCCCGATAAGATGGTCGGGATATCCCGATCCGTCGATGCGCTCGTGATGCGATCGAACGGCGCCGGCAAAACGGGCGATGAGCGCTTCTCGCGCGACGATCTCCTGGCTATCGTTGGCGTGATTCTCGACGATACCGTGCTTCTGGGGGGGTAGCACGGTACCGTCGAGAATGTTTTTCGGCAAACGAATCTTGCCGATATCGTGAAGGCGACCGACATTTGCGCAATCGCGAGCCACGTCGCTGCTGCAGCCCATTGCGAGCGCGATGCGCATGGAGAGCGACCCCACCGCGTTGGAGTGCGCGGCGAGATCCGGACTCAGGATCGCGAGCGCCGCGATCGTGCCGTCGATATAGGTACTCTCAGAGGATGCACGGCGCGCTTCGATCTCGCGAAGTTGCAAATCAACGACGTTCCGCAGATGGTCGAGCCGTCGCGTGACGAGCGATCGGCCATGCGGAGCGACGCTACGGAGATAGTCGGAGATCGCTGCGTCGAGAAGATGCGCTATATCGAAGAGTGAAGCGGCGTGCGTTTCACGCGCCACCCACGAGAGGATGCCGGTGTCGTTCCCATCGCGCGCCACGCCTTCGATGCGTTTCCCTAAATCGTCGAACGCAACGTTCAAGTCGGGATAACGCTCCCGTAAGACGGGCGGGCGATGGGCGATCACGTTCCGGTACCTAGGTTAGCCGACGGTCGGCGGGTAGATCGCGGCGACGATGATGGTGGTGATGACGATAAGTGCGGCGGTCATGAAGTTCTCCTCGGCATGGAAAGGGTGAAGAATCGACTTCATGGTAGCGGGTGCAAAACCACTCCGTATATAGTTCAAATGGAGTAGATCGTTGCGCGCGGCGCTTCAGAGATAACCGCGCTCTTTTGCAACGGCGAGCGCGTCGATGCGGCTCGATGCACCAAGCTTGCGAAAGATCGAACGGAGATGCGCCCGGATCGTTGCAACGCTGCGCTCGGAGGCCTCGGCGATATTTTTCGGCGATAAGCCGCGATTGAGTGCGCGCACGATCTCGATTTCAGCCTCGGTGAGCGCATTCGGCCGCTCTGCGGAAGGAGCGGTGGGCTTGGCCACTGCAAATGCCGCGCGCAGAAGTTGCGCAAAACCGCGCCTTCCCGCCGACTCTAAGCTCGCGAGCACCTCTCTCCGCGCGCTCTCGGTGTGAGCTGGTGTCGCAAGAGCGAGCGTTCGGGCGGCATCGCAGAGCACCCGATCCCACGTGCGCGTCACCCGTTGCGGCAGGTGCCGCGGCGCGAGGCTCGGACGCCCGACGAAGATTTCGGCGAGCGCGAGGTGCGTTCGCGCGACGACATCGAAGTTGCGGTCGATCGCCGTCGTGCGAGGTGGGGCACTCCTTGCACGAGCGATGTTTGCGTTCGCTGAATCGCGGTCACCCGCGAAGGCATGGAACATTGCCGTCGTTGCAAGAAGAGCGCGCGTCTCAGCGATGCTATGGATCTCGCCTATGCACGATTCCAAACGCCGCGCTGCCTCCGTGAAGCGCCCTTCCCATCCCAGGAGTGTTGCGGTGGCGAATGCATAGAAAAAATCGTTACGATAGAGTTGACCGCCGGATTCGATGCGCAACGCCACCTGCTCGGCACGCTCGATTTGCCCACACTCGATAGCGATAGCAAAACAGAGGCGCTTCGCGTGCGCCCGTAACGGCGCGTTGCCGTCTCGTTCGGCGCATTGTTCCATCTCTGTTGCGTAGTGGTAGGCGTTTGAAAGATCGTCGTGAAAAGTGACCGAAATCGAACAAAGCGTACTATAAAGGTGCGCCTGTAGCGCATCATCTCCTAATCGACGCGCGAGATCGAGTGCTTGCATCGCAATGCGTTCGGCGTCCGCGGGGCGGTCGCAGTGAAATGCGACCCAGGCCGCGCGCATCGAGACACGGGCGACGAGTGCCTCTTCGCCTTCGACGCTGACTTCATCGAGCGCGGCGCGTACTTCGCGCCAGGCTTCGTCGAGATTGCCGGTGACCACCATCGCGAGTGCGTGAATGCTGCGTGCGTCGGCGCGGCTCATCGCGCTGCCTTCGTCGACCGCGGGAACGATCGCCGCGAGTGCCTCCGGGCGCGCGAGGTTGATATAGAGCAGGCTTAAACGGCGCGAGAGGGCGGAATGCAACTCGGGGTCGCTACAGGCGCGGATCGCCGCGAGGTAGAGTTTCTCGGCTCGGTCGACGTTGCCGTGAAATGCTTCGAGCGCGGCACGGACGCCCAAGAGCATCGGCTCCCCACGTCGCCGCTCCAGCGAGACGGCGTGCAGCGCCTGCTCGACGCTCTCCCAGCGTCCGGCCTCGAGTAACGCGAAGCCCTCTCGCGCCAGGAGCGCATCGATGCGCTCGGGGGCATAGGTGCGCGCGAGATCGAGCGCTTCACCCGCTCGCCCGCAGGCGGCGAGTGCCGCGACGACGCGAGTGAGAACGGAACTGCGATCCTGCGGCGTCGCCGAGCGGACGATCGCCTCGATCGCAAGATCGTGGAGGCTGATGCGCGTCGGTGTATCGTGAATCGGAAACGCCGACGCGCGTAACCAACGCATCGCGGCATGTGGGTTGGCAACGCCGGAGCGCTCCAGCAACTCCGCATCGACCCAGCGCGCGAACGCCGCGATCAAGGCGAGTTCGCGCCACTGCGGCGGGGATTCGCTTGCAAACTGCTCGGCAAGATACGCAAAGGCCATCTCCCGCGTCATCGCCTGCAGGGCGACGAGGTCGCCGGCGCGTTCGGCGGCGCGTTGGGCGAAACAGAGCACGATCGGCCAACCGTCGGCGAGCGAGAGTGTCGCGCGGATCGCGCCTTCGTCGAGATGCGGTGCGCGCGCGGCGAGAAGGGCGCGCGCCTCTGCGCTCTCCAGCGCGAGGTCGTCGGCGGTGACGGCGAGCGAGGCGTCGCCGGCGGCGAGCCAGTCGCCCCAC
>JAJXVC010000263.1 GCA_021782295.1 bacterium
TGCAGCCTCTGCGACACTCGGATACATCGCGCTCGGCATGCTGCTGCACTTGATTATTTCGATCGTGTGGGCAGCGATCTACGTCGTCGTCTTCCAGCGCCTCTTCGCGAAACTCCCATGGTGGGGTAATGCCGTGATCTTCGGCGTCGTCGTGATGCTCGGAATGCAAGCCGTCCTGCTCGGCAAAGGGCTCGAGCCCGCCTTCCCAACCGGCATGGGGCTCGTGACCGTCCTCGTCGCTCACATCGTCTTCTTCGCGCTGCCGGTCGCCTACGTACTGCGGAACGACCTCTAGTTGCAGCGAGACAATCGAGGCGAGCGATACGTTCCCACCAGCATGAAGGCTCGTATCGCTCTCCTCGGCGGCATCCTCGCCGCATTACTGCTCGGGGTTTTCGCCGGGCAGGCGCCACGCGCGGTCTCCGCGGCCCCAAGTGCGACCGCGAGCTACCCGCCGATCGGCAATTACGTGGTGCTCTTCGCAAAGATTCGTAGCGTCTTTCGTTCGCACCGGCCACCGCCGCCCTACGAAACCTACGAACTCTTTCGTCAACAGATGACCGATTACGGCTATCCCGACTACGACAACACGTATCAGGTCGACTACTGGTGCCGCAATTCCGATCGTGCCTGTCTGAAGCGTAAACTCTATCACCTCGGGGCGATCGGGCGCATGCGCTACGAACGCGCCGCCTTCAACGAAGATTACGATCCGGGCCCGCCGACGGCCGATATCTTCCAGCGCGCACCGGCAACACCGCGCCCCCCGGCGTTTAAACCGACCCCCGAGCCCGCCTATACGCCGCTGCCGACGATCATCGTCGTCAAGGCGCTCTACGATCCCGATTACGAGATCGTCGACGTGACTCGCGATGGTCCGCTGCTCGACGTGCGCGTGAAGCCGCGCCGGACACCGATGCGCAATCGTCTCCGCGAGCTCTGGGTCGACGCCCGCACGTTGGAGATCGAGAAATTTACCGCGACCGATCGCTTATTTGTGACCGGTGACGGCGCGACGAAAATCTATCCGGTACTCTTCACCTGTACGATGAAGCACCTCGACGGCTACCCCGTGATCACCCATATTGAGGGGCGCGTTGGCGGCGGCTACGAAGATGACGGCAAGCACGTTACCTACGAGTACAAGAAAATTCGGTTCCCGAAGAGCCTTCCGTCGTGGTACTTCAACGCGAGCGACTACGGCAGCCACCTCGACGAGGCTCCCCTCACCGGCGATCAGCGGTAAGCAATACAACCGAGGGGAAAGCCGGGCGGCTTTGCAGGTTTTCCTCCACAGTGGCGAAGTTCTGCGGGGGCGAATTGCGTTTATTTGCCTTGCGTACAATCAACCCCAAGATAAGATTGGAGGCCCTGGCTGCCGGAGCATCCCATCGTTCATGTCGGTGGTACTGAAGAAGATCGCACTGCCCTCGGTGCGTTGCTTCGTGGTGCCGCGCTGCCGGCGCCGATCTCGCTGAGCCCGACCGAAGCGATCGCCGCGATCGAAGGGCGCGAGGTCGAGATCGTGATGCTCGACGTCACGCAGCGCAGCGCCGATGTCTTTGCGGTTCTCAAGGCGGCGATACCGGGGACCGCCGGACGCGGGCGCGCCGAGGTGATCGTGACGGGCCCCGCCGAGGTCGGCGACCGGCTCCAGGCCTGCTTGGCGCGCGGAGCGGTCGATTATCTCCACACGCCGTTCGATACCACCAACCCGCTGCTCGTGGTGCGCCGCTTCGAAGCGATGATCGGGCGCATCCGCCAGCGCGAAGCGACGGTGCGAATATCGACGACGCGGCAGAAGGATGAGTCGGTACTCTTACAACTGCACAACGACGCATCGCGACGTTTCGTACCGCGCGAATTTCTCGATCTGCTCGGCCGCGAATCGTTAACCGACGTCCAACTTGGCGACCATATCTCCGGCACGATGACGGTGCTGTTCAGCGATATCCGCGATTTTACGAAGCTCTCCGAGGCGCTGACGCCGACGGAAAACTTTCAGTTTCTCAATTCGTATCTCAAGAACGTGACGCCGATCATCCGCACCTACCACGGTTTCATCGACAAATATATCGGCGATGCGATCATGGCGCTCTTTCCCGATAAAGCGGTCGATGCGCTCGAAGCCGCCGTCGCGTTACTGCGGCAGGTCGGCATCTATAACACCGGACGTAAGAGCGCCGGCTACGTACCGATTCGCATCGGCATCGGCCTGCACCGCGGCGAGCTTATTCTAGGAACGATCGGTGAAGAGCATCGCATGGAGACGACGGTGATCGCCGACGCGGTCAACGTCGCATCGCGCATGGAGGGGCTGACGAAAATCTTCGGCGTCGACCTGTTGGTGAGCGGCGGCGTAGTCGATGCGTTGCCGAAAGGGCATGGCATTCCGTTACGCCACCTCGGCGCGGTCAAGGCGAAGGGGAAGACGCAGAGCGTCGAGATCTACGAATGCTACAGCAACGACGCGCCGCAAATGCTCGAACATAAAGAGGCGACGAAATCGCTCTTCAGCCAAGCGATGAGTGAGTACCGCAAGGGCATGTTTATCACCGCCGGCAAGATGTTCGCCCGTGTTGCCGAGCTCAATAAGCACGATGCGCCGGCGGCATATTTCCGCGATGCCTGTTCGCTCTCGCTCGTGCGGCCTCGGAGCGCCGACGCGTGGGACGGCGCCGAAGTGATGGAAGTCAAATAAGAATTGGCAGTCGGCCGTTAAGAAAATGCGCGCCAGGAGACGGGCTCCCCGAGCCCACCCTCCCGAACCGAGATCGACACCATGGTAGTACGCCGTGACCGTCACGATGCAAGGTACTCGGTACGACGCATACGCAGTACAATGGGGAGTCGAACCCCAAGAGCCGCGCCGGCTCACCGAGACATGTTGTTAGGGCCAACATGCAAGCCCGGTCTCCGCTTCTCGATCCGGTACCAACCCGTCTCCTAGTCTTGCAGGTCGATCGTCCAGTTCGCCTCCTGGATAGAGGCGTCAAGG
>JAJXVC010000264.1 GCA_021782295.1 bacterium
AGCTCGCGCAAGATCGGCGCAGCATCGAACGGCGTGCAATGCAGTTCGCTTCCCTGCGGCGACAATTGCGCCCAGCGAATCGCATCGTCGTCGGCGGCGAGCAGACGGTCGACCACCTGTGCTTGCATCGCCAATGACTTCACCGCCCCGGTGATCCGCATCTCGCGTTCGAGGTCGCCGCGCGGCGGGCGTGTCAACGCCGAGGCGCCGTTATCGGCGATCCAATTTTCGAGATGATACAGCGAATCGCGCAACCGATCGAGCTCGGCGGCGATCTCGGGACGTTCGTCGAGCCGAAGGAGCTCGGTCCCGCTTCCGGCGAGCCGATCGCTCAAGTCGCGATAACAATGCTCCACTTGTGAGGTGAGCGTTGCAGGCAACGTAAAATAGCGCCGCAGTCGGCGAAAGGTGCGCTCGATGCTTCGCCGCGAGAGCGATGCGGTCAACACGTTCATCGCGATATCTTCGCAGGTATGCGCCTCGTCGAGAATCGCATAGTCATAGGCGGGCAGCAAGTCGCCGATAAAAGCGTCGATGAAGAAAATCGAATGATTGACGACGATGATATCGGCCGCTTCGGCATCGCGCCGGCGACGATAATAGAAACAATCATCGAAATGTGCGCACGCTTCACCGATACAATCGTCGCCGTCGGCATCGAAGCGCTCCCAGAGCAGCGGGTCGAGGCGAAACGGCACATCGGAGCGATCGCCGGTCGCCGTTGCGTTCGCCCAGTTCCGCAACTTCGTCATCTCGGGACGCTCGAAGAGCGCGAGATCGCTCCGCGCGCCCTCCCACTTCTCGCGACAGAGATAATTCGAGCGCCCTTTGAGCAACACGACGCGCGGCTCCACCCCTAAGGCACGCGCCACCATCGGAATATCCTTGCGGAAGAGTTGTTGCTGGAGCGCGATCGTCGAGGTCGAGATGACGACGCGCTTACCGCTGCGCATCGCCGGAACCAGATAGGCGAAGGATTTACCGACGCCGGTACCCGCCTCGATCAACACATGCGAGCCGCTTTCGAAGCCGGCTTCGACGGCGCGCGCCATCTCGAGTTGTCCGGGGCGCCCTTCGAAGCCGGGGAGTTCGCGCGCGAGCGCGCCGCCGGGGGCAAAAATCTCGTCGATGCCGGTGGAGCGATTCACCGATGCGGCGATGGTTCGGCTTCTTCGAGCGTCGAGTCGAGCGCCTCACCGGTCACGCTGTCGATCACCTGCGCGCGCACCGGGCGGAGCGGACGATAGATCGCGAGCGTCAGCAGAAAACCTGTCAGGAGCCCGGCGACATGCGCCTGCTTCGAAATTCCCGGAAATGCAAATGTAAAAACGAGATTGAGCAACAAGATGCCGAGATTTGCGCGCACGAGTTGAAGCCCGGCGGGGCCGTTCTTCAGTCCGATTGCGAAGAGCGCGCCGAAGATACCGAAGATCGCGCCGCTTGCGCCGAGCGTTGGATCTTGCAGATTGCCGAAACTAAAATAGGTGACGCCGAGCCCCGAGGCAATTAACGAAAGCGTGTAGACCAGCGCGGTGCGCGGCGTCCCGAGAATCGGTTCGATAAACCGGCCGAGCACCCAGAGCGAGAACATGTTGAGCCCGATATGGATGATCGATGCATGCAAGAACGCGCTGGTAACGATGCGCCACCACTGCCCCTGTTGGGCCAGCGCGGGCACCAACGCGCCGGCGTTGTCGATCTGGCCGATGGTCACGTTGCCGGTAAGAATTCCGGCGCCCATCGTGGCGATCTCCCAAAAAAAGACCAGTACGCACGCAACGACGATCGCGTGCGTGAAACGGGGGCGAGGCGGCATCAACCGGCGGCGCCTGCCGGTTCTACCAAGAGCATCCGTGCAAGTTCGAGCGAGATCGCGCGCTCGCCGCTCTGACTAGAGATCGTCAGCGGGCCACCGAGCGGTGCGCGCGCGAGGACGCGCAGGCGCTTACCCGGTTTGAAATCGAGTTCGGCGAGATAGCGCAGAATCTCGGGAACCTCTTCGGTGACGCCGACGATGGTGAGTTCGGCGCCGGACTCCACGCGCGCGAGCGGTTCACCGCGCGAGACGGGATCGCTCAGATCGCTCGGTGGAATCGGCATGCCGTGCGGGCAGCGCGTCGGGTCCTTCAACAATCGCTGAAGATGCGCCTCGACTTCGGCGGAGATTGCATGTTCGAGCATGCAGGCGTCGGCGTGGACTTCGTGCCACGGCATGCCGAGGACGTCGACGAGAAAACATTCGGCGATCCGATGACGACGAATCACACGTACGGCGACGGAGAGTCCCTCGCGCGTGAGTTTCACCGTGCCGCGAGCGACCGGTTCGACGAACCCGTCTTTCGCAAGTTTTTTCAGCATCCCGGAGACCGAGGCCGGTGCGACCCCCAGCGTCGAGGCGAGTGCGCCGGTACTGACGCCATCCCCCTCTCGCTCGAGCCGATAGACCGCTTCGAGATACTCCTCGACCGATTCAGCGAAGTGACTGTGCCCTGACATACCGGCTTGCCTTCGACGCCGCCCGCGTTACTCCGTGGAGCGCAAGCGTTCTTCGAGCGAACGTTTTAGGGAGAGCGGTGCGAACGACGCCTCGATCGCAGTGGCGATGCAGCCGCGCAGCGTCGGCTCTCCGGCGATCCGGGCGAGGGCGAGATACTCGTCATCGATATGTGCGCCGAAGAGCGCCGGGTCGTCGTCATCGATAATCACGCGCAGCCCCGCTGCCAGTAGTTGCGGAAGCGGATGCGCCTCGACGGCACCGACGACTCCGGTGCGCAGATTCGAGGTCGGACAGATCTCGAGCGCGATCTCGCGTTCGCGAAGCAAAGCAAGCAGCTGCTCGTCTTCTACGGCACGGATGCCGTGCCCGATACGCTCGGCCCGCAGGTGCTCGACCGCGGCGCGGACGCTCGGCGCACCGGCCGCCTCCCCGGCATGAACGACCGCGTGGAGCCCCTCCGCGCGCGCGAAGGCGAACGCATCGATGAAGAGTTCGGGTG
>JAJXVC010000022.1 GCA_021782295.1 bacterium
TTCGCGGCGGAGCCCGCAGTGTGCGCGCACCCATCGAGCGCCGAGACGAACACGGTCGCGTCGTTCTTGCGACGATCGCCACCTACGGCGACACCGTGCACACGTTCGTCCAACGCGATGAATATAGCGGCGTTTTTCTGCCCGGATTCAACGCCCTGAAAAAAACTTCTCCGCGCGCAGCAAAACCAAACTTGCTGGCAATCGATCATTGCGTGGGGAATGTCGGTTGGGGCGAGATGGACGCTTGGGGATCGTTCTACGAGAAGGTTTTCGGTTTTTCGCAACTCGTTTCGTTCGACGACAAAGATATCTCGACCGAATTCACCGCTCTCAAATCGAAGGTGATGAGCGACGCTCGCCATCGAGTGAAGTTTCCCATCAATGAGCCGGCTCACGGAAAAAAGAAATCGCAGATCGAGGAGTACCTGGATTTTTATAGCGGCGCAGGCGTCCAACACCTTGCGATTCGCACCGAGGACATCGTCGCAACGATCGATGCGCTCCGCGAAAACGGCGTGGAATTTCTCGATACGCCCGATAGCTATTATGAAGATTTGCGCAGTCGCGTCGGCGAAATCGATGAGGATATCGAGGTCTTGCGTAAACGCAAGATCCTCGTCGACCGCGACGACCTGGGCTACATGCTGCAAATTTTCACCAAACCGCTCCAGGACCGGCCGACCGTGTTTTTTGAGATCATCCAGCGCAAGGGCAGCCTATCGTTCGGCAAAGGGAACTTTAAGGCGCTCTTCGTCTCGATTGAAAAAGAACAAGAGAAGCGCGGCACATTGTAGATGCAATCGGTCTCCGTCGATGCCGTAATGCTCGAGTCGCGTGCCGGAGAACTTGCCGCTCGCTCGATCAAAGGCGAGACGAAACGGACGTGGATCGACGTAGCGATCTCTTGTATCGATCTCACGACGTTGGAGGGGCGCGACTCTCCGGGTCGCGTGCGATCGCTATGCGCGAAAGCTCGCACTCCGCTTCCCGGCAGCGATGCCCCCGCCGTCGCTGCGGTCTGTGTCTATCCGAATCTCGTCGGAATAGCCCGCAGCGCGCTTGCGGGGAGTTCGGTCCGCGTCGCGTCGGTCGCAACCGCCTTCCCCTCCGGGCAAGCCGAGCTTGCGGTGAAGCTCGCCGACACCGAACAAGCGCTCGAGGCGGGCGCCGATGAGATCGATATGGTGATCGACCGCGGTGCATTTCTCAGCGGCGACGAACGCCGGGTCGCAGCGGAAATATCCGCAGTCAAAGAGCGATGTGCCCAACGCCATCTCAAGGTCATTCTCGAAACCGGCGAGTTGGGAAGTTACACGGCGATCCGCCGCGCCTGCGATCTCGCATTGGAGGCCGGAGCCGATACGATTAAAAGTTCGACCGGAAAAATCGGCATCAACGCCACCTTCCCAACCGCATTGGCGATGTGCGATTCGCTCGCGTCTTTTCATCGCCGAACGGGCCTCCGCCGCGGCCTCAAACTCGCCGGAGGGATTCGTACCACCAAACAGGCGCTGGGATATCTTGCGATTGTCAACGAGACGCTCGGGGATTCGTGGATGCAACCCACCGCGTTCCGGATCGGCGCCAGTGCGTTACTCGACGATCTCCTGATGCAGCGCGAACGCTTGCGGACCGGGCACTACACGCGTCCCGAACGCATCCCAAAAGATTGAGAATGAGGGTTTTATGAGCTCTTCTGCCTACGCACCAGCTCCCGAAAGCATCCGGCCGACGATCCGCAACGAATACGGACTCTTCATCGGGGGCAAATGGGTTGCACCGCAGAGCGCTCGTTACGACGCAAGCATCGATCCCGCACGCGAGCAGGCGATCGCGCGCGTCGCCTACGGCGATGCCGATGATATGGCGCGCGCTCTTCGAAGCGCCCGGAAAGCCTACGAACGCTGGTGGGAGCCGATGAAACCGGCGAGCCGAGCAAAATATATCTATCGCATTGCGCGGGCGATCACCGAGCGTTCGCGCGAAATAGCGGTCCTCGAATCGATGGATGGCGGAAAACCGATTCGCGAAGCACGCGATTTCGATATCCCCACGGCAGCCTCGCACTTCTTCTATCATGCAGGTTGGGCGGATAAGTTGGAATGGATCGCACGAGCCGGGCGGGCGCCGAGAGCGCTCGGCGTCTGCGGCGCCATTGTTCCGTGGAACTTTCCGCTCCTCATGGCTGCATGGAAGATCGCTCCCGCGCTTGCATGCGGGAATACCGTCGTTCTGAAACCAGCCGAGACAACGCCGCTCACCGCGCTGCTGCTTGCCCAAATCGCGCAAGATGCCGACCTTCCGCCGGGGGTCCTCAACGTGGTGACCGGCGACGGTGCCACCGGTGCCGCATTGGTCGCGCAAGGCGACCTCGATAAGCTCGCCTTTACCGGTTCGACCGAGGTCGGCCGAGAGATTGCGCGCGCAGTCGCCGGCCGAAAGACCCGTCTGACGCTCGAACTCGGGGGCAAGGCCGCCCATATTCTCTTCGCCGATGCGCCGTTGGATCAAGCGATCGAAGGTGTCGTGCGCGGCATCTACTTCAACCAAGGACACGTCTGTTGTGCCGGCTCGCGCCTCCTCGTCGAGGAATCGATTCTCGATGAAGTCGTCGACCGGCTTCAGCAGCGAATCGACCGCCTTCGGCTCGGAGATCCGCTCGATAAAAACACGGATATCGGCGCGATCAACTCGCGCTCTCAACTCGAGCGCATCGACGAGCTCGTTCGCAGCGGGGTCGAACAGGGCGCGACCTTGCGCCAGCAACGCTGCGACCTTCCCGAACGCGGGTATTTTTATCGCGCTTCCTTCTTTACCAACGTCGAAAGCTCGTATCGCATCGCGCGTGAAGAGATCTTCGGACCGGTCCTCGCGGTCATGTCGTTTCGCACTCCGGATGAGGCGATCGAAAAGGCCAACGACACTCCATACGGGCTCTCCGCCGGCGTATGGACCGAGCGCGGAAGCAAGAACATGGCCGTCGCGCAACAACTCAAAGCCGGCGTCGTCTGGTGCAACACGTTCAATCGCTTCGACCCCGCTTCGCCCTTCGGAGGTTTTCGCGAGAGCGGTTTCGGCCGCGAAGGCGGAATCCACGGCTTGCGAGAGTATTTAGCGTAGCGTTCGATGGATAAACCAAAGTACGACGCTGACTTTCTAGAACGGCTCGAGCCGCTTTTTCTGCACACGCAATCCGCCATCGTCGGGTGGGATCGTCGGCTTCGGATCTCCTACTGGTCCCAGAGTGCCTGCAAGCTCTTTCGACTCGAAGCGCGAGATATGCTCGGGAAAACGGTCGCCGACGGTACGTTGGTTCACGAGGCGGACCGGAATGCCGTTATCGAGCGAAGCGAGCGACTCGAGCTAGGGCAACAACGCGAGCACGTCAACATCAATCGCAATACCCGCGGTGACGGAACGTCGATCGTTTGCCGATGGACGCGCGCGATCGAACAAGATGACGATCGGCTGGCGATCGTATCGATCGTCGAAGATATCACGCGAGAATATGCAGCGCGCGACAGTATCCTCGAAAGCGAAGCTCGCTTCCGCGCGCTCTTTGCCGATAATCCGGACCCGATTCTCATACTCGACGAAGACGGCTTCGTTACCGAGGTGAACGAAGCTGCGCGAAAAATCGTCGGCCTCTCATTTTCCGATTCTATCGGTCATCATTTCCGCGAATTCATTCCCGCCGAACGAATAGCGGAGCACGAAGGCTACTTCCGCAACGCGCGTTCGGGGCTTACCCAAGAGTACGACGTCACGATCTTCGATAATCTCTTGAACCCTCGCTATCTCTCCGTGAAGACCGTTCCGCTCTTCGACGGCGGATCGTTCGCCGGCGTCTATTCGATCTTGCACGACGATACCGATCGCCGGACCGAACAAGAGGCCCTCGCAGCGACCGAGCGCGAGCGCTACGAGAGTACGCGCCGACTTCGCTCCCTCTTCGAAGCGAATCCCGATGGAGTGATAGCGGTCGATCTTCACGGTACGGTTACCGCGGCAAATGCAGCCGCCGTCCGGATCGGCGGCTACGATCGGGAGCGCTTTCTCGGCCGTTCGTTCGGCGATTTCGTAGCCGACGAGTATCGAACGACGGCGCGGCGCCGTTTCATCATGGCTACCGTCGGCAAAGGCTCGTCTTTTGCCCTGCGCTGTCTTCGCGCCGACGCCAGCCTCGTCTCGCTTGACACGACGCTTATTCCGCAATACAGCGGCAAGGATATTATCGGCGTCTACGCCGTTCTTCAGGATATCACGCTACAAATCGAGGCGCAGGAGCAAGCGCGCGTACAGAGTCGACGCGTACGCGATCTCTACGGCATCGCCAGCAGCGCGAGCGAACCGCTCGACGGAATGGTCGAGACGCTTCAACTGGGATGTCGCGTCTTTGGGGCTCGATTCGGGGCAATTATCGACACGAGTACTCACAATCCCACGATTGAAGCTGCGACGTCGGCCTCCCTCGGGGCACCGATCGAACAAGAACTCTTCGCCATTGCGCGACGAATCGCCGAAGCAGGCAACGATACCCCTCCGACGATTCAAAGTGACGCAATCGCCGTTCCTATCGATGTCGGCGGCATACGGACCGGGGCTGCAATATTTACCCAGCTCGACGGACAACGCTCGTTTACGAACACCGACATGGAATTTCTCGGGCTCATCGTCACCTTGCTGCAGACCTTCATCGAACGAGGCCGCGTTCGCGAACATCTTCAACGCAGAGCCTACGTTGACGCGCTCACCGGCCTTCCCAACGGCAGCGGCTTCCGCGACCGTCTCCGCGGGGCTTTGGAGGCAGCGCCGCTTCGCATGCAACGCGTTGCCGTGCTCTTTTTTGGGCTCGACCGGTTCAAGGATATCAACGAAACGCTTGGGCATCGGCTCGGGGATCAACTTTTGCAGGCGGTCGCAACTCGAATCGAGGGACTTTTTTCGAATCTTGGGACGCTCGCGCGAATGGGCGGCGACGAATTCGCGTTAGCGATTGAAGACGCCGGCTCGAACGATCGGTTGCGCGACATAGCAGAACAGACGATCGCCGCGCTTGAAGAACCTTTCGTCGTCGACGATATCGAACAGTTTCTCTCGGCGAGTATCGGCATCGCCGTCTACCCCGAAGACGGTACCGACGGCGACATTCTGATTAAAAACGCCGACATCGCCATGTCACGCGCGAAGGATCGCGGCCGCGGCGGTTTCTATTTTTACAATGCAACGCTCGAATCACCGATCCTCATGCGTCTCGCACAAGAGCGATCGTTACGACACGCATTGGAGAAAAATGAGTTTGTCGTCCACTATCAACCGCAAATTGATTTAACCGATGGACACATCGTCGGCGTCGAGGCACTCGTTCGCTGGCAACACCCCGCCACCGGTCTCATCGAACCCGGTCGTTTTATACCGAGCGCCGAGATTTCGGGGCTCATCGTCGCGTTAGGGCGCTGGGTTCTTGAAACCGCGACGATGCAGACCGCCGAATGGGTGAAGCGTTTCGGCCCCCTCCGGCTGGCCGTGAATCTTTCGGCGCGACAATTACACCACCGACATCTCTCCCGAGAAATCGTCTCCGCCCTCGATCGCTCCGGCTTAGAGCCTGCGCTTCTGGAACTCGAGATCACCGAGAGCGTCGCGATGAGCGATGTGGCACAGGCGATATCGATCGTTCGCGAGATCAAGGGCTACGGAGTACGCACTGCAGTCGACGACTTCGGGACAGGCTATTCCTCATTGGCGTACCTGCGCAGATTTGCGTTCGACGTTCTCAAAATCGACGGATCCTTTATCCATGGAATCGGTCGCGAGCGCGAGGACGAGACGATCGTCAAAACGCTCGTTGGTATGGCGCATAACCTTGGTTTAGAAACGATCGCCGAAGGGATCGAGCGTGCGGAACAAGCCGTCTTTTTACGTGACTACGGCTGCCGTATCGCGCAGGGCTTTCTGTATTCCAAAGCGCTTCCCACCAGCGAGATGGAACGTTTTCTGGCTACAAGAGCAAGCGCGGTCTCCTAGGCCACGGCCCGCCTCCGGGAGCGTGCGCTCGGCGCTCCCTCGCGGCGCGTTCGATAAATCGAGGCAGGAAGAGGCGCCCCATCGAGCGCGTCTAAGTTAGTTGCGCTATGACTGCAAATCAAAAACGCGTTCCAATCACCGTCGCCGACGGCGACGGCATCGGCCCTGAAATTATGGATGCGACCCTGCGGATTATCACCGAAGCGGGGGCTCGCATCGATATCGAAAAGATCGAGATCGGCGAAGCGGTCTATAAACGGGGCCTCGACAGCGGAATCGAACCCGCATCCTGGGATTCGCTGCGACGAACTCAGGTTTTCCTAAAAGCCCCGATAACCACCCCTCAGGGAGGTGGTTTTAAGAGCCTCAACGTCACCGTGCGCAAGACCCTGGGCATGTATGCCAACGTGCGTCCGTGCGCATCGCTGCATCCCTTCGTCTCGACCAAACACCCGAAGATGAACATCGTCATCGTCCGCGAGAACGAAGAGGATGTCTACGGCGGCATCGAGCATCGGCAGACGAACCAGGTCGCTCAATGTTTGAAGCTCATCTCGCGCCCGGCGAGCAAACGTATCGTGCGCTATGCCTTCGAATACGCGCGCGCGAACAAACGTAAAAAAGTAACCTGTTTTACCAAAGATAACATCATGAAGATCACCGATGGGCTCTTCCATCGGACGTTCGAAGAGATCGCGAAGGAATACCCCGATATCGAACACGAGCATTGGATCGTCGATATCGGTGCCGCCAAACTTGCCGACACTCCGGAAGCCTTCGACGTGATCGTCATGCCGAATCTCTACGGAGATATTCTCTCCGACGTCGCCGCGCAGATTACCGGCTCGGTCGGTCTTGCCGGTTCGGCAAATATCGGCGACCACTGCTCGATGTTCGAAGCAATCCACGGATCGGCGCCGCGTCGTGCCGGCCAGAACCTCGCCAACCCCTCGGGGCTCCTCCACGGTGCATTGTTGATGCTCGTGCATATCGGGCAGGGCGACATCGCCGAACGCGTTCATAACGCTTGGCTCGCGACGATCGAAGACGGCATTCATACCTACGATATCTACAAAGAGGGCGTCTCGAAAGAAAAGGTCGGAACGCGTGAATTCGCCGACGCAGTCATCGCGCGACTCGGCCGTGAACCGCACGTTCTTCCGGTTGCGCGGTACGCCGTCGGCGCGGCGATGAATCTCTCGATTCGCCCCGGTGGAGAGCCGCCGAAGAAAGAGCACGTCGGGGTCGATATCTTTATCGATCAACGCAACGGCAACCCCGACGAAATCGCGGCCCGCGCGAAGAGCATCGCCACCGATGGAGCGAAGCTCGTCGTCATCGCCAATCGCGGCAGCAAAGTTTGGCCGGACGGAAATCCCGACACGTTTTGGAGCGACCAGTGGTCGCTGCGATATGAGGGCAAGCCGTTCTCGGGCAAACGCGTCGCCGAACTCATCGCCGCACTCTCTGACGTCGGTTTCGATGTCATTAAGACCGAAGGACTCTATACCTTCGATGGGGAGCGCGGATACTCGCTAGCCCAAGGCCAATAACGTGCGAATCGTCAGCCTGCTCCCGAGCGCAACGGAGATACTCTTTGCAATCGGAGCAGGCGACGACCTCGTCGGCGTCACGCACGAATGCGAGCTTCCGCCAAATGCGGCGAGGCTTCCCGCCTTAACCTCATCGGCGCTCCCGAACGAGAGCGATGCCGCGACGATCGATCGGCACGTGCGCAGCGGCATTCATCAAGGCTCGAGCATCTACCATCTCAACGCGTCGCTATTGGAGCAACTCGCACCCGATCTCATCGTCACGCAGGAACTCTGCGAGGTCTGTGCGGTCTCCTACGAGCGCGTCACCTCGGCGGCGCGGCGTATGCGTGGCGATCGACGCATCCTCGCGCTCGAACCATCCTCGTTCGACGAGGTGCTCGACACGATCGACACCCTCGGCGTCGCGAGCGGTCGCGAGGCAGAGGCGACAACGCTCGTCGCGCAACTGACAGAGCGTGCCGAGCGGCTTCGCGAGCGTGCTCGACGCGAGTTACCCGAACCACCGCGCCTGCTCTTCCTCGAGTGGAGCGATCCACCGTTCCCGCCCGGGCACTGGACGCCGGATCTGCTCGCGATGCTCGGCATCCGCGCATCGATCGATTTTCCGAACGCTCCGGCGCGCGCGGTAACGTGGGAAGAGATCGTCGCGGCGGATCCCGATGTCATCGCCGTCGCCCCGTGCGGTTTCGATCTCGCCAAAGCGCGCCGTGCCGTCGCCGATCTCGAACGTCATGAAACCTGGCGTCACCTTCGCGCCGTTCGTGAGGGGCGCGTCATAACGCTCGACGGGAATGCCTATTTCAATCGGCCGGGCGTGCGTCTGCTCGAAGGGACGGAGAAGTTATTGGATGCGCTCGTGGAGATTGGAGATGCGCGGTCTCGTCGAGCGAAAGAACCTGCCACCCGTCTTCCGAGGAGCTAACTCGCGAAATCGAGGCATGCGAAAAACGTAGCGCGAGCGTATCGAATTTCAGACCGAGTAGTTCGGCAAAGAGTGCGTGCAACGTCCCGGCGTGAGCGACGACGAGAATGCGACGACGGTCGTATGGAGCGAGTTCTTGCAACCATGCACGAACCCGTCGGCGCACATCGGCAAAATTCTCGCCGTCTCGCGGTTGATATTCGCGCGCGGAGGTAACCTGCGTCCCGCTATCGCCGGGAAACGCTGCAGTAATCTCCGCCCACGTCTTCCCCTCCCAAGCGCCGAAATCAAACTCCCTGAGTCGCGCGTCGAGCGTGAACGGGATCGTGCGCCCTGCAAGAATCGCCCTCGCCGTCGATGCGGCACGCGCGAGATCGCTCGAGTAGGCGGCGTCCAGCGGGAGATCCGCTAACGCCTCGGCGACGGCATGCGCCTGCGCCTCTCCGTCGGGAGAGAGCGGAATATCGCTGCGCCCCTGAAAACGCCCCGAGCTGTTCCAGTCGGTGAGTCCGTGCCGGACCAGCAAGAGTTCCACGGCGCCCCCATGCTCGCTGCAGCATTGCCCTTCCTGCATGTCGAACGGACTCCGCCATGGCTGAAGAATCGACTGCGACGCGCGAGCAACGCGTCGACGTTCGGAAGATGTACAAACTCTTTATCAACGGCGCATTCGTTCGCTCGGAGTCCGGACGTAGTACACCACTCTGGGATGGGCGCGCCTTTCTCGCAAATATCGCACAGGCATCGCGCAAAGATCTCCGCGACGCAGTCACTGCAGCACGTGCCGCTCAGAGCCGCTGGTGGGCACAGGATCCGCAGTTGCGCGGATTGATGCTCTATCGCCTCGGTGAGATGCTCGAAGCGCGACGCTCGGAGTATATCGCTCTTTTAACAGAAGGAAACGGCAACGATCTCCGCAGCGCGCGCGAGGAGATCGACGTCGCAATCGATCGCGTCATTTGGTATGCCGGCTGGTGCGACAAATACTCCGCCTTGCTCTCGTCGAGAAACCCCGTCGCAGGTCCGCATTTCAACTGCTCGACACCCGAGCCGATGGGCGTCGTCGGCATTCTCGCACCGCAAGCACCGCTCTTCCTCGGCACGATCACCAGCCTTCTTCCTCCGCTCGTCGCCGGAAACGCGACGATACTCCTTGCCTCCGAGCGCGATCCGCGCCCGGCAATTGCGCTCGCCGAGGCGATCGCACTCTCAGATATCCCGTCGGGAGTCGTCAACGTCCTCACCGGCTTTCGCAACGAGATCGCTCCGGCGATGGCAAAACATGACGGGATCGAAGCGATTGCGTGCTGCCGCGAAGATCTCGCAGCATGGGGGGAGATCGAGCGCGAATCCGCCGCATCGATCAAGCGCATTCGCCCCTTCGAACTCGAGCGCGCCGTCGATTATATGCACGATCGCGCGCAATCGCTCGACGGGATCGCCGACTTTTGCGAAATAAAAACGATCTGGCATCCGGTCGGGTTCTAGGCGCAACGATGGAGTGGAGCGAGAGCGAGCGACGATTGCGAGCCGAAATCGTCGATTGCGGGCGGCGGCTCTGGCTACGAGGGCTCGTTACCGGCAGCAGCGGCAATATCAGCGCGCGCATGGAGGGCGGCGATCTTTTGGTGACGCCGTCGGGTCACTCGCTCGAACGGCTCGAGGAAAGCGATCTCGTTCGCGTTGACGGCAACGGCGCACCGCGCGGGTCGGAGGGACGACCGAGCAGCGAACTTCCGCTCCATCTCGCAGCCTATCGCCTGCGACCCGACGCGGCATATCTCGTGCACACCCATCCCACGGCCTGCGTGACCTGGAGCCTCTGCGGTCGACTCTTCCCGCGCACGACGGTCGGCGCAACGGAGAGTCTCGGGGCGGTCGGCTGGGTGCCGTACGCCCCCGCCGGTAGTCGTCTGCTCGCCGAATCCGGGGCCGAGATCTTCGCCCGCGGCGTCGACACGATCCTGATGGAGCGCCACGGGCTCTCGACGCTCGCCGCTACGTTAGAACGCGCATTCATCCTCACCGACCTCGCCGAAGAGAGCGCGCGCATCGCGCTTGGATCGGCCCGTTTCCCGAACGCCGACCCCTGCGAGCAAGGTAAGCCGATCCTCGAGGATGAAGGGAACTCCATGCCGCCGTATCGCGCGATCTTCTAACGCAACGAATGCATCCACGCCGATATTCGACGGGGCAACGCCTCGCACGAGCGCTGGATTTCGGCGAATTCTGCCTTCATTATCAGCCCGTCGTCGATCTACGAAACGATCGTATCGTGGGCGTCGAAGCGCTCTGTCGCTGGCCGCAGTCAGAGAACGTTATCGGGCTTCCCGACGCGTTCATTCCGCAAGCGGAGGCCTCGGGTGTCATCATCGAACTCGGGGAATGGGTTTTTCGCACCGCGACCGAGCAAGTGCACCGATGGGAAACGCAATACGACATCAGACTCGATATTGCAGTCAATCTCAGCAGCCGTCAATTTCTCCACCTTCAACTCGTCGCCGCAATCGAAGATGCACTCCGTAAGGCGTCGCTGGCGCCGGAACGCTTGGAATTCGAAATCACCGAATCGGTAGCGATGCATAACGCCGAAGATTCGGTCGGTATCATGCGTCAGCTCAAACAGCTCGGCGTCTCGCTTGCCCTCGATGATTTCGGCACAGGCTACTCATCGCTCTCATATCTCAAGCGCTTTCCAATCGACAAGATCAAGATCGACAAGAGCTTCGTTCACGATATTCCAAACGATGCGAACGACCTTGCAATCGTCACGGCGATCATCGCCATGGGGCACGCGCTCGGGCTGCAAGTTCAGGCCGAGGGCGTTGAAACCAAAGCGCAAGCCGATTTTCTCCGCGATTGCGGATGCGAACTCGCGCAAGGTTTTCTCTACGGCCGCGCCCTACCGGCCACTGATTTTGCCGAGGCCTTCGACCCGAATCTCGGGGTTATGAGATCGCTGAGCGCGTAAGCGACGCGAGCAACTCTACCTCCGCACGCATCTGCCGCCACCCGCGGAAATTCGCGTGCGCCCCAATCGCCGGCGTCGCTACGTGTTCGAACGGGCTGAGGTGATGTTGTTCCATTAGCCGCTCGCAGAGATCGAGATCCTTCGTGCGATCCCTCGACCCATCGTGCGTGAGATACGAGACCCGCGCGCAGCGAGCAGCGCTCACCCGCTTACGGAGCTCGATATCGAGATCGTACTCGTCCTCTTGCAGCAACGGCGTGTGCCATTCATTTTCGCCGAGCGCGGTCGGCACGTGGCTCTCGTACGCCGCTCGCATATTGATGGCGATTTCGCGAATCTCGGGTTGCGCTTGCGGCGTACAGCGGAGCGCAAAAAAATTCGCCCACTCCGTCGCAGTCACGATGACCGTATGCCAGAGAAACGGCTCGAGCAATCGATTCAGGACCTGCTTGTGTACCTGTAACGTCTGCAACTCGCGCACCGCTTCGACCGCTTCGTCGCGCGCGTGCAACCACGCCCGTTCGGCGATACGGATTGCCTCCATATCGAGCAACGATGCCGCCGCCATCCCGGGCTGATTCCTTCCCCATTCCAACGGCAAAACCGGGTCGGTCAGGACGCGTTCGATCAGCTTCGAGGTAGGAATCGCTCGCGAACTCGCGCTGTTCCTGGAGAATTGCCGATGCGTATTAAACTCCGCCAGCACGAAGCGGGGAAAGCAGACCTCCATCGTGGTCACGCGTTCCCCGGTCGGTGCGACCGAATCGAGAAGGATCTTTGCGCTATATCCTGCCAAGACGTTAGCCCCCGCGATAGCGGAGGAAGGCGGGAACTTCGATATCGTCCATATTGACCGGCGCGACCGTCTCGATCCGCGTACTTTCGAAACCGAACCCGGTCGACTCGGTACGCCGGATCGGTCCGAATCCCGCCGCGAGTACGGTCACGCGAACGCGCCCTTGCAGAGCCGGGTCGAGGCTCGCACCGAAGATGATCTGCGCGTCGGGATCGACGCTGCGGCTAATCATTTCAGCGGCTTCGTTGACCTCGTACATCGAGAGATCGCTGCCGCCGGTGATATTGAGAATAACGCCGCGCGCTCCATCGATCGTTGTGTCGAGCAGCGGCGAGGCGATCGCCTTCTGTGCGGCATCGGCGGCGCGGTGCTCCCCGGTTCCTTCGCCGATTCCCATCATCGCCGTTCCGGCATCGGTCATCACCGCTTTGACGTCGGCGAAATCGAGATTGATGAGCCCGGGTTGCGTGATAAGATCGCTGATCCCGGCGATACCTTGCCGTAAGACATCGTCGGCGAAACTGAAGGCTTCGTTCAACGGCGTCTTCTTCTCGATGACCTGGAAGATGCGTTCGTTGGGAATCGTGATCAGCGTGTCGACCTTCGATTCGAGCTGAGCGATACCGCGTTCGGCGGCCTCCATGCGCTTGCGACCTTCAAAAGCGAAGGGCTTCGTCACCACCGCGATCGTCAACGCTCCCGATTCACGTGCGAGTTCGGCGAGAACCGGCGCCGCGCCGGTGCCCGTTCCGCCACCCATTCCCGCCGCGATGAAGACGAGATCTGCGCCGTCGACGATCATCGCGAGATCCTCGCGCGATTCTTCGGCGGCATCGCGACCGAGCGTCGGATTCGCACCCGCGCCGAGTCCGCGCGACATTCCCGTACCGATCTGCACGGTGTTCTCGGTCAACGAATTGCGCAATGCTTGAACGTCGGAATTGACGGCGAAGAAATCTACGCCCGTCAAACCCGCTTCGATCATGCGATTGATCGCGTTACATCCGCCCCCGCCGACGCCGATAACGCGAATCGTCGCGGCGTGCTCGGGGACATAGCGTTTTGCTTCAGCCATCGTTTCCTCCGTATGAAAGAGATCTAGTTCCACAGCGCCGCGAGCCAGCCGCGTAGCCGAGTCATGAGCGATCCGTTCCGCGCCGATTCGACACCGGCAAGCTCGCTCTTGCGCGCGAAGAGTACGAGTCCGATCGCCGTCGCATATTGCGGAAAAGCCAAGGCGTCGATCGTTCCGGCGAGATTTGCCGGAACGCCGATGCGTACCGGCGCCTCGAATGTTTTTTCTGCGAGTGCCTCGAGCCCAGGCAACGATGCGCCGCCTCCCGTGAGCACAACCTCGCCGATGACGAGGTCGCGCGGCACGTTCTCGATCACCTTCGCGCGCGCCATCCGCAGCGTCTCAAGAACGCGTGGGACGACGATCGAGTGGAGTTCCTGCGTGTTCGCCTCGCGCTGCGAACGCCCGTCAAGCGACTGCACCGAGAACGTGCGCGCCGCGCCGCCCTGTTCGTCGCCGATACCGAAACGATGCTTGACCTCCTGTGCCTGGGCAAGCGAGGTCTTGAGCCCAAGCGAAATGTCGTTGGTCAGGATCTGCCCCCCGACCGGGATCGTCGCGGTATAGATCGCGCTCCCACCGGTGAAG
>JAJXVC010000265.1 GCA_021782295.1 bacterium
ATCATTGCCGAGGCTCCGCAAGAACCGCAGCAACTCGCCGATTATATCGTCGAACGGATTAGCGAGCGTTGCGGTGGCCGGTTACGCGACGATGTTGCGATCCTCGCGCTACGGATGCACGTCGCCGAGACCTAGCTCGTCGCGCTTGCTACGTATGCGCGGGAACGACGATCGTTCGACCGTCTTCGGTGCGCGCCCGGTGCATGGAGATGCCGTAGGCTTCGTCGAGGAGCGGGCTCGCGAGTACCTCGGCGGGCGGAGCGAGCGCGAGCATGCGTCCGCAGCCCAACAGCATAATGCGGTCGGCGACCGCAGCCGCTTCGTTGATGTCGTGGAGTACGCAGAGTACGCTCGTCCCGCTCTGCGTCCGTTCGCGTAGAAGCCCGAGGACGTTATGGGCGACGCGGACGTCGAGGTGGGTCGTCGGCTCGTCGAGTAAGAGCGAGGGAGCGCCCTGCGCGAGCGCCATTGCAATCCAGACGCGTTGCTGCTCGCCGCTGCTGAGATGGGTGAAGATCCGGTCGAGGTAGGCTTCGATATGCGTTGCTGCGACTGCGGCCGAGATCGCGTTTTCGTCGGCTTCGCTAGCGGAAAATCGCCACCATGGGCGATGCGGAAATCGACCGATGGCGACGACATCGCGGACGCGTAATTCGTCGGCGAGTAACTCGTCCGAGGAAAGCATGGCAATATGCCGAGCGCGTTGCGCGACGGCGAGACGGTGGATCGGCGTCCCGTCGAAATCGATGGTTCCGGTTGCCGGAATATCGAAGCCCGCGCAGGCGCGCAACAGCGTCGTCTTCCCGACGCCGTTGGGCCCGAGTAGCGCGACGAATTCGCCGGGGAGGAGTTCGAAATCGATGCCATCGAGAACGCGCCTGCCTCCGCGTTCGAGGGCAACTCCGCGTGCGCGAATCATCGGCGATGCTCGCGTCGGAGATAGATGACGATGAAGATCGGAATGCCGGCGAAGGCCAAAACAATGCCGAGAGGGAGTTCGCGCGGTGAAATCACCGAACGTGCAATCGCGTCGGCGGAAATCGCCATCGCTGCACCGAGAAAGGCGCTCGCCGGCAAGAGCGCGCGTGCATCGCTGCCGACGACACGGCGCGCGAGGTGGGGAACGATGAGCCCGACGAAACCGACCATCCCGGCAAGTGATACCGCTGCTGCAGTTAAGAGCGTTGCCGAGCCGAGGATCGACCACTGCGCGCGCTCGATATCGAGCCCGATACCGCGTGCGCGAACGTCACCGATGCGTAATGCGTCGAGCGAGCGGATGTTGCCGATCGCAACGAGCGCCCCGACGACGGCATAGGGAAGTGCGAAGCGGAGATCGCTCCAACCACGCCCCGCGAGGCTGCCGATGAGCCACGCTTGTAGCGTTAACTGAAACGAGATGCTGCGCGCAAGGACGCTGAGTAGTGCGACCGATGCTGCGAGCAGTGCGGAGATCGCGACTCCGGCGAGGATGAGGCGCGTCGGATCGATACCGCCGCCGCGTCGAGCGAGCGCGGCGACCAACAGCGATGCGCCGAGGCCGCCGAGAAAACCGATCGCGGGGAGCACGGAGAGCGCGATACCGAATGCGAGCGCGAACGCGATCGCCACTGCGGCACCGGCACTCGTGCCGATGAGATAGGGGTCGACGAGTGGATTGCGGAGCATTCCCTGCAACTGTACGCCCGCGAGTGCGAGCGCCGACCCGACGAGCGCCGCGCACAGAACGCGCGGCATACGGAGTTGCCAGAGAATGGTGTGTGCGACATCGTGTGCGTGCGGATTCGCAAGCGCCTGGACGATTCGCGAAAGCGAAAGCGCATCTCCACCGACGGCGAGCCCAACACCCGCAGCGAGAAGCGCTGCGAGTGGAGGGAGAAGCCGCCGGTAGAACACGTTCGTTCGCTACCTGGTCGAGATCTCGACCGAGAAGTTGCGGCCGGGCATCGGGTAACCCGAGACGAGCGCATAGCGTTCGTTGCCGAGATTATCGCCGCGCAACGTAATCGTGGTATGGCGGGCGAGATTCCAGCGGACGAATGCCGAGAGATTGGTGTAGCCGACCGCTTGCGCGAACGGCGGGTTCGGTTGCGGGTTGCCGTTGATGTCGTAATAGATCTCGTCGGCAGGATCGTTCCGCAAACCGGCGGTGCTCGCCGTTATGCCCCAAGAACGAAACCCGGTACGGCTCGGATTTGCCGAGAGATAGTCGAGCGTGAGCCGCGACGAGAGTACCGGGCCGCGCCCGTAGATGCGTGCGTTCGTCGTGAGATCTTGCGCGCGGTAGAGATCGGTAATCGAGGCGTTCACCCCGATGCCGTGGAGCCGCCGCGTCGTCGCGGTGAAAGTGAATCCCTGGAGTGAAGCCTGGTCGACGTTCTCGGGAATAAAGAGCGGCGGAGCGTACACGATGAGATTGCTTGCGCGCGTGTCGAAAAACGTGAGCGCGCTTCCCCCGAGTATGCGTTCGTTCGAGAGCGTAAGATCGGCGACGCGAGCGCGCTCCGGCTGGAGGTTAGGGTTCGAACACGGATAGGCGGCCGGACACGGGAAGTAGAGTTCGAAGATCGTCGGTGCACGAAACGCCGTCGCGAAATTCGCGCGGAGTACGGTGTCACCGCCGAGCGCAAAGCGCCCGCCGATCGATGGCGAGAGCGAGTTCCCTGCGCTGCCGTCGCGTTCACCGCGAAGCCCGACGTAATAGGAATTGCTTTTGCCGGAGAACCAGTGCTCTTGTACGTAGAGTGCGCTCTGCGAAACACTCGGCGCGGCAACGCCGCTGGGAGAGTTATCGATCAGCGACGTCCCACGCGAGAGGTCGATGCCGTAGAGAAGATCGGCGTTCGCCGCGTGGACGATGTTGCGCAGGTCGAGGCTCGTTGCAGCATAGTGCGAAACGGTTTGGCAACCGGCGCCGATGCAGGACGTATAGGCGAGGGCATCGGAGGAGGCGGCAAGCTGCGCGATGCTTTCGCTCTGCGCGC
>JAJXVC010000266.1 GCA_021782295.1 bacterium
GATCTCGAGGTCGATGCCGTCGACGGCAGCGAGGTTGCCGTAACTCTTGCGAAGTCCGGCGATAGAGAGTGCGTTCATGGTTCCTCCGGAAGCCAGCGGTCGAGGGCGTTTTCAAAAAGGTCGGTAGCGGTGTCGCGATCGAGGCCGAGCGATTTTGCGGTTCGAACCGCGCTATCGATCTCGCCGCGTGCGACATCGCGCCCGGCGGCGATACTCGCCGCACCGGCGCTGCCGTTCGCGCGGACGAAGGAGCCGCGCCCCGAAGCGGTCTCGATGACGGCCTCATGCTCGAGGTCGCGATAGGCGCGCGCGACGGTGTTGGGGTTGACGGTGAGGTCGAGGGCGAGCTGTTTGACGGTCGGCAGCTGCTCGCCGGGGGCGAGCAGGCCGAGCGCAACGGAGCGCTTTACCTGCTCGACGATCTGTAGGTAGATCGGGATGCCGCTACGGGGATCGACGGTAAAGATGACCGGCATCGCGTCCTTTCCAGCGCTTTCGCGCTCGTGCTGTTGTACTAGTTCACTAGTACGTTAGCACGACTCCCGACGAGCGTCAAGCCCGGCCGCCGATGGGAGCGGGGCCCGAATCCGGCATCCCGTCACCCCCGCACATGAGGATGATCGCCAGGGAAGATCAAACGGTGTTTCGATTTGCGTAGGAGAGAATGAAACCTAAAATACTTTTTATTTGGATCTCATGCTTGCTACTGGTTGCGATGGTTTCGTTGCTGCCGCAGGACGTTCAAGCGAGGGATTTTTTTGACGCCGGATTGATCCACGACCGATTTTGCCTTTCGGGGCGTCAAGCAGCATCCGTCGCTCAACATCTCTCGCCGACGATAAAAAATAGAATGAGACTCCCACAACCTGGAACCACGGCGCAAATATCAGAGAACGCGCCCGCAATCGCCTGCATCACATCGCCCGCGCACGAACGAGTCGCTCTCGGAAGCGCAATTCCAACAACCCTCGCATTGGCATTGAGCGATGTCGAAACACACCAAGTGCATCACGGAACTCCACGCGGATTAACTTTTTTCAATGGGAATGCAAGCGTTGTTGTGTATCGATACGATAACGCCTATGCGATCGTTTCAATTTCGAACATCCCGCTGCACCCTACAACTCTCGGTTGTAACCACGAATTATCGTTGCGGATTACCATACAGACCGGCAACGTGGTGCCCTTCGACGGCTGTGTAGAGGTTCACAAACACATCCTCCCGTCATTTTCTCAGTTACCGCCGATATAACGACGAGAGCGATGCCGCGGTACTGCGCCGAAGTCATGGTTCCGGGCTTCCCTCGTCCTCATTCACCGCGACGACGCGAAGATCGGGAAAGGCACGGCGATAGAATGCTGCATCCCGCGTCACGAGCGTTCCGACGGCGCACGCATGCGCCCCGATCAAAAAGTCCGCGATAATTCTTCGCGGTGTGTCCCCGCCGGCGGCGCGTCGACGACGAGCGAATGCAGCATAGGCGCGCCCGGCCTCGCGCCAACTCTCGATCGCGAGTTGCAGATCGATCGCAATGTGCGCCGCGCGCAGGGCTTCGTCGAGCTCGCCTGTCGTGCTCTGTGGACGCGCATGGAGTTCGGCGTACACGACCCCGCAAATGACGAGCCCGCCGCGCTCGCCCGCGCGCTCGACCGCTCGCAATGCGCGTTCCGCGCATTCCGGCGTGCCTTCCTCGATAGCGATAATGACGTTGGTATCGAGCGCGATCACGCGTCGATGTCACCGCGCATCTCGCGCAACTCCGCATCGATCGCTTCGGGCGATCTCCCCTCCCCCCGGCGCTTCCGTCCCAGAAGGGGCGCGAGGCGTTCTCGCACCGAGGGCGGTCGGAGCACGATCGAGCCCTCCTCGCTCACCTCGAACCCAAGGACGTCACCCGGGCCGACATTGAGCAGCGCGCTCACCCCTTTCGGCAACGTCATTTGATTTTTGCTCGTAATCCTTGCTCGAAATTCCTTGTTCTTCATCCTTACTTTATTCTAGGTCGATGCCGCAGGTCGGTCAACCAGCCGCCCGCCGCAAAGGAGGCCACTGCATCGCTAGGTAAGCCTAGCGTATGAGTGATACGCCCCTCCCAACTGCCGCGAGCAGCGCGGCACTCACCTCGCTTGTCGGTCGGGTCGGCATCGTGACCGGGGGCGCCCGCGGCCTCGGCGCGGCGATGACGAAAATGCTCGCCGACGATGGCGCGACCGTCGCGATTCTCGGCCTCCCCTCCGACGAACCACGCGCGCGGGAATTGCGCGGCACGCTCAACGGCAGCGCGGAGCGCGTCGTCTTCTATGAAAGCAACGTCGGTGAATACGAGCGGTGCGTCGCAGCGGTCAACGATGTGATCGCCAAACACGGGCGCATCGATTTTCTCATTAACAACGCCGGCATTACCGCCGATAAAACGCTGCGCAAACTCAGCATCGAGGATTGGAACAAGGTCCTGCAGATCAATCTCTCGGGACCGTTTTACATGACGAAAGCCGTCATCGAACAGATGCTCTCGCAAGGCTACGGACGTATCGTCAACATCAGTTCGGTGATCGGTCTCACCGGGAATGTCGGTCAGGCAAATTATGCTGCGGCGAAAGCCGGGCTGTTGGGCCTTACGAAAACCGTCGCGTTGGAGATGGCCGGTCGCGGCATTACCTGCAATGCGATCGCTCCAGGTTTCATAAAAACCGAGATGGTTGCAGCGATGCCCGAAGCCGCGATCGCCGCCGCAACTTCCAAAACACCGATCGGACGCATGGGCGACCCGACGGAGATCGCGCGCACGGTTCGTTTTCTCATCGACGAAAAAAGCGCATTTATTACCGGCGCAACCTTCAATATCAACGGGGGGATGTTCATGTGATCGGCTCTATTCCGGTTGAAGAATTTCAGTACGCGCTCGACATGAGCGGGCTCGACCCCGCGTCGCTCGGCGACGCGCTCCGTGCGGTGATCGCCGACGCGATGGCC
>JAJXVC010000267.1 GCA_021782295.1 bacterium
ACCGAAAAACCCTCCATGCTCTCGATCTCCGCCCCCAACGCCGATAGGCGATCGCAGGTGCTTGCCTCCGTCGTCACGCGCGCGACGGTGACGCCGGTTCGTTGCGGCATTCCACTCGCTGCAAGCATCTCGACCAGCGACGGATCGCTCTGCGCGCGCGGGTAGAGACGGTCGCCCGGAGGAAGGCGCAGCGATTCGCCGTTCTCGCGGTCGAGTTCGATGAAATCCTCAGTGACGACACAGCTCTCCCCAATCGCGGAGCGCCCTTCGAAGGCGCCGGCGATGCCGATATTGAGAACGAGGTCGTAGCGTTCGCCGGCGAGAGCGGTGGCAGTTCTCGCCGCAGCTTCGACCGGCCCGACGCCGCAGAGCAGCGTTTGCACGCTCTCCGGGAGCGAGATGCGCGCGCGTTCGAAATTCGTCGCGCAGACGGCGAGTACGCGCACGCTACGGAATCCCGATGAATTTGTGTGTCTGCAGCGAGAGGCGAAAGCGCTGCGGATGCGCGCGCGCATAGGCGACCGCGATATCGATGTTGCGCGGTTTGTTGCCCTCCGGCTGCAAAAAAATCGTTGCTTGTTCGGGGAAGAGCGCGAGCTGTTCTTCGGGTACGCGCCCGTCGACGATGAGTTTTACTTCATCGGCACGTCGCGCCATGCGCGCGTCGACGCGTTCTTTCGGTGAGACGCAGAGCCAGACGTCGCTCGGCAACTCGGTGAAAATCGTCCCGTTACTTTCGACGTGTACGCGTCGCCCCGCGCTGCGAAGCGCAGCGATCAACGCCTGCGTTGCGCTCTGCGCGAGCGGCTCGCCGCCGGTGAGCACGACCATCGGACACGCGCCGCCGATCTCCTCGACGCGCGCGACGATATCGTCGATTGCGGCGAGCGAACGGATCGCGTAATCGGTATCGCAGAATGCACACGCGAGATTGCAACCCGCAAGACGCACGAAGACCGCCGGTGTGCCGGTCCACGTTCCTTCGCCTTGCAGCGTGTAGAAAATTTCGGTAAGGCGCAGCGTGCCCGATATCTCGGGGGCGCTCATCGCAGATCGTTGCAGCGTAAGACCGCGCATGCCGTCGGCGTCTCCCAAAGAACGAGTTCGTCGAGCAATGGGAGCGCAGCGGCGATTTGAGCGTGGATCCAGAGCAGCACGTTTTCGGCGGTCGGATTTTCGATGAACTCGTTGAGCGTGCGGTGATCGAGTCGGTCGACGATCTCGCGCCCGACGACCGAGGTGATGCTCTCGAAGTCGGCGACCATTCCGCTCGCCGGCCCCGTCTCTTGCAGCGCTCCGCGCAACGCGACCTCAAGCAGGTACGAATGCCCGTGCATGCGCGCGCATTTCCCGGCATGGTGGGGAAGTGCGTGCGCGGCTTCGAATCGGAAGTGCTTGCGTATCTGTAAAACGGGCATAGCGTTCGACCCGACTCTTTCGCGCCGCCCGTACCCGAACCCTGATTTCCCTCAAAGGAGCTCGTCTGGACCATGAAGTTGCACACCAATCGCGCGGAACTCGTCGTCACCCTCGTCGCGGGCGCCGTCGCCCCGGCCCTGATCAATTCCGGGATCTACGATGTCAGCGCGGAAGGCGACCCTTTTGTGCTACCGAGCGTCGGCGGCGTGAACCCAAACGTGCGGATCGGCGACGGAGCCTTCGCTTTTCTCGCCGATCATATCGAGCCGGCGGTGAGCATGCGCAACACCGACGAGCGGCTCAACATCGCCTTTAACGCGATGTCGTGCATCGGCAATCGCGTGCGCGCGCTTTCGGGGGATGCAAAGGGTGCGTTGGGTCGCGTGACGGGAACGCATGGCGGCGTCGAGCATGTCATCGCCGATTTCGATGCCGAGAGCATGGAGAAGATGGCGATCGGCGATGCGGTTCAGGTACGGAGTTGCGGGCTCGGGTTACGTTTGCTCGACGCTCCCGAAGTGCGCGCCTTTAACGCCGACCCGGATTTTCTCGATGCCTGGGGCATCGAGGTGCACAAGGGACGCGTTCACGCGCGCGTTGCGAAGATCGTTCCGGCGGAGGTGATGGGGAGCGGGCTCGGCCGTTCGACGGTGGTGCGCGGCGATTACGATATCCAGTGCTTCGACGACGCGATGGTCGAACGATACGGCCTGCGCGATCTCCGTCTCGGCGATCTCGTCGCGATCGTCGATGCGGATAATTCCTACGGACGTATCTACCGTCAGGGTGCAATCACCGTCGGCGCCGTCGTGCACGGTCGCTCGTTCGTCGCCGGGCATGGGCCCGGCGTAACGACATTGTTGACCTCGCGCAGCGGCGCGATAGAGATCGCCGTCGACGCCGCTGCGAATCTGGCGACGATCTTTCCGACGATGCGTTAGAGGACGCCGGTCGGCCCCATCGCCTCCAAGCGACGTTTGAGATCGCTGAGGAAGCCGCTCGCGACGTAGCCGTCGACGACGCGGTGGTCGAGCGAGAGACAGACGTTCATCATGTTGCGGATTGCGATGGCGTCGTCGGCAGTGACGACCGGGCGCTTCACCATTGCTTCCATCGTGACGATGCCGGCTTGCCCGCCGTTGATGATCGGAGCCGAGGAAATGCTGCCGTTCGACCCGTTGTTGTTGACGGTGAACGTTCCGCCGGCTAGATCGTCGACGCCGAGTTTGTTGCGCCGCGCCTTATCGATGAGCTGCGCCGATGCGACGGCGAGCCCTTTGATGGAGAGCTGATCGGCATTTTTGACGACCGGCACGACGAGATTGGTCGGTAAGCCGATGGCGATTCCGACATTGACGTCTTTGTTGACGTAAATGCCGTCGTCGGTAAACCGCGCGTTCATCAAGGGAAACGCTGCAAGCGATTCAACGACCGCGCGCATGAAGAAGGGCAGCATCGTGAGCTTGAGACCGCCGGTCTCGCGTTCGAAGGTATCTTTCTCGCGCTGACGCCACTTCCAGAGGTTGGTGACATCGACTTCGACCATCGACCA
>JAJXVC010000268.1 GCA_021782295.1 bacterium
AGCCAAATCGCTCATGAAGCAATTCGGGGGCAAACGCCGCCCGCAGATTGCTCGTGGCTCATTCCGATAGGAGAAGTATGGTTAAGATCAGGTTGCGCCGCATGGGCGCAAAGAAACAGCCCACGTACCGGTTCATCGTTGCCGATTCGCGCTCGCCGCGCGACGGAAAGTTCATCGAAATCCTCGGGCACTACAATCCGCGTACCGAACCGAAGACCGTCGAGATCGACGAAGCGAAGGTGAAGGAGTGGATGGGCAAGGGTGCTCAGCCCTCGGAGACCGTTCGGCGTCTGCTCTCAGCGCGCGGAATCATGGACGCAGGCCCCGCGCCGACTGCAAAGCGCAAGCCGAAGAAGGCGGCGAGCGAGAGCTAAGGTGAGCGCTTTCGACGACGAATTCGGTCTCTTCAGCGAGGAGACCGGAGAGGAAGAGCGCCGCGCAACCCTCAGTGGTCGGCGCGTCTCTGGGCAACGTCCGGTCGGCGATATCGACCGCGAAGAACAACAGCCCGATCGTCCGGCTGCTTCATCGAAACCGCGCGGCCGCACGCGCCGCGATGCTCCCGCGCGCCCTTCGACACCGCGCGAGCGCACGCCGCGAACCGGCGACCCCTATGCGGGGCAACGCCGCGCACAGGGTATTCTCGATTTTCTTGCGCGCAAGTTAGTCAGTAAACCCGATTCGGTCGAGGTCGATCTCTTTCTCGACGAGACCGGACAACCGACCATCGAAGTGGTCGTCGACCGTGAGGATCTCGGGAAAGTCGTCGGTCGCAGCGGTCGCGTCGCGCATGCGTTGCGCACGATCGCGCGCGCGTCGGCAGAGGATCGTATTACCGTCGATATTCTCGACCGCGAAGAGGCCGAGGGTGAACCGGAATCCTAACAGTCGGATTCCGTTAGCAAGGCTCGCCGGAGCGTTCGGCGTTCACGGAGAGATCAAGTGCGACCCGTCTAATGCGGGTCGTACGCTCTTTGTGCCCGGAGCGCATTTCTTTTTAACGCAGGGCGAAGAGACGCGCGATATCGTTGTCAGCGATGTACGCGAACATAAAGGGCGTCTGCTGCTGCGAATCGAGGGCATCGACGATATGGAGGGCGCGCAAGCGCTCAACGGGGCCGAGCTCACCGTCGAACGCGAACGGATCGAACTCGCCGCCGATGAGTATCTCGACGAGGATCTCGTCGGCCTCGAACTGCGCGGCATCGATGGGCGTCGTTACGGAAGAGTGCAGCGTGTCGAACACTGGCCGAGCAGCGACATGCTCGTCGTCGACGGACGCATGGTGCCGATGGTTCGGGCGATCGTGCGCGAGATCGACCTTCGCGGCGGTCTTGTCGTTATCGATCCGCCGCTCGGGTTACTCGAGGACTAGGTATTGTTCGGATGGAGTTCCACGTAGTCGTCGACGGCGTTGCGAATCGCCGTCTGCGCGTTGGCGCCGTTCGCGTGGCCGTGATATAACAACGCGCCGAAGCATGCGTAGGCTTTGAGATAGAACCGGCTGCTGCCGCGGTGCATAAAATGCCCCGGAATCATCTCGAGCGTTCCGGTAAGAATCGTGGCATCGCGGTCGCTACCGCAGATCGCGTTCGCCTCGGTGATGATATTGCCCGCGGGTGCCGCGACGATGGTTACATGAAAGTGCTTGCGCAGGTATGACGCGAGCAGATCGGTCGAGGTTGTGAGCATGCCGCCGGGTGCGTTGCCGGTGACGCGCACGACGAGCGCGCGCCGCGAGGGCTTCGGCTCGGGGGTCGGCGATGCGGCTGCGGCGACCGTCGGGCGTTTGCCGAAGAGATGGCCGAGTACGCCCGAGATCCCGGAGATCTTGATCGAGGCTGCCTGCCCTGCCGGGCCGGTCGCCGTCGGAGCGGGCGTTGCCGACGACGAGCTCGGTTGATAATCGCGGCCGACGCCGGCATCGGCGAGGATTGCGCTGCGCGCATCGAGTGCGAGTGCCCCCGCATCGTTTACCGAAAAAACCTGCGCGGTCTTCGAATAAATGATCACGCCGTTCGTCACGCTGACCACCTGTTCGAGCACCGAGACACCCTGACCGATCGGGGTGAGATAGCCGGAAACATAGTAGCCTGCACCGAGGCGAGCTGCGGTCGCAGAGAAGAGTTTTACCGTGGTCGGCGCTGGGCTCGGTAGAACGTTGAGGCCGCCGCTGGCCTCAAAGGCACGAGCGAAGATCGTCGCCACCGTCGTACCGGCCGTCTTCGGCAGGCCGCTCGAGGTTGAAATGAACGGATAAACGATGACCTTCGGGCCGCTGGGGATCGGCGTACCCTTCGGCGCCGGCGTACCCTTCGGCACGGGCGAGCCCTTGGGGGCGATCTTCGCAGCCGGGCTCGGGCTCGCGACGGCGCGCGCAGCGACGGCGTGGGGAGCCGCAAGCGCGGGCAGAGTACAGAGGGCGAGCATCGCGAGGCAGAGTCGTCGCACGGACGGTCCTTTCGGGGATTTCGGAGACGTACGGCAGTTAGCCGTGTATGGAATCAACGAAGCGGGCGAGTTGAAGGTTCGTCGCTTCGGGTCCTTCGAGCATCGCTAGGTGCCCGAGTCCCGGTAATACTTCGACGCGCGCGCCGGCAATCCGGTCGGCGAGAAAAAGAGAGCGGTCGGGTGGGGTCATGACGTCGCGCTCTCCGACGAGCAGCAGGGTCGGTACGGCGATCGCACCGAGCCGATCGCGCGCGTCGAAGGCATCGCAGGCGAGAAAATCGGCGAGCCGTTGCTCGGCCGAGACGGCGGAAAACTCGGCGAGCATCCGCGCGCGGCTCTCTTCGGTCGGGGTAGCGAACATCACGTCGGCGAGCGTCGCCAGAACCTTCGGATCGTTGCCGCGCAGGCTCTCGATAATCGCCGGCGCGACGCGCAATTTTGCACCGCTGCCGATCGTCACCAGCCCCGCGAGCGGGAGATTTCCGCGAATTGCAATCTCCAAGGCGATCGCTCCGC
>JAJXVC010000269.1 GCA_021782295.1 bacterium
CGGAGGAGCCGTGCGCACGCCGCATCGAGTGCATCGTTCAAGCGCGCATACCAACGTGCGCTCTCGGCGAGGGCGCGTGCCGCAGCCGCATCGCCGCTGCTCTCGTTTTCGCATGCAGGCGGCGTGGTAGGCACGCTCGGCGGCGCTGCCGGGTCGGCACTGCGGCACGCAAACCACGCGTCGAGCGCAACGAATCCGTCGGCTCCCACGCTAGAAGAATTCCTCGGCGCTCGGCACCAGCGGGCTGCGCGTCCGAGCCATGTTGCGCAGAATCGCCGCCCGCTCCTCGGGCGGATAGAGTTCGAGTACCGCCGCGACCGTCGATGCCGGGAGCGCGGACATCATCGCCGCCGCAGCGTGCGGCGGTTCGTCGCGCAGCGCGCCGCGCAGCGCATTCGGTGCGTAGCCACCGAGTTCGTCGACGCTCGGGCGCGCTTTGAGCGCGCGCATCGTCGCGCGCACCGCCCAGCGGAGCGGCGAACGCATCGCTCGCAAAACCAAGAGCCCGGCGATCGAAAGCACGAGCGTCGGTAGCAACGGAACGATCGCGCCGTACGCCAGCCACCACCCATCGCGCGCGACACCGCTTTGCCGCGCGAAGGGCAGCGCCTCGACGACGAGCCGATCGCCGCGCCGCACGTCGATCCCGGCGGCGGCGCGCACGAGCGCGCGAATCGCCGCGATGTCGGCGACCCTGCGCTCGTCGACCAGCACCGCGACATCGCGCTGTCGCAGCGCACCCGCCGGAACTGATTCGCGCACCCGTCGTTGCGCGACCCCGCGTTTGCGCTCCGCGCTCGAACGGTCGTAGCCCATCTTTCCCTTACGATAGCGTTCGCTCGCGCTGCTCTCACTCAGCGCTCCCGCTCCGAACGGCGTTCGCGTGAGCGTTGAAACGCTGCGTGTCGCCGGGTCGCGCTCTTCAACGACGCGCACGATCGTGCTCCCGACACCGAATGCGCGGTCGAGCGCGCCTTGCAGCATCTGCTGTAACCGCGCACCGGCGGCGACGCCGCTCTCGTCCGCGGATTCAAAGGCGTTGCCGCCGTCGTCGAGCAGCGTCACGCGTTGCGCGCGCAGTCCCGGAACGCTCGCTGCGACAAAGCGGCGTATCCCGCGCGCTTCCTTCGCATCGATCTGCATGGCGTTGACGGTGCGTATGCGAACGCTCGCGGTCGCCGGCGTCGCACTCTCGTCGGCGAACGCCGCGCGGCGCTCCGGTGCGATAATCACGCGCGCATCGCGAATTCCGTGCATGCCGCGCAGCGCGCGTTCGATATCACCGGCGAGTCCGACGCGCGCCTGTTCGTCGACGACGCTCTGCGGAGTCAGCACACCGATTCCGGCGAGCGCCTCGCTGCTGTCGGGAACGTGATCGTGCGGAATTCCCGCCAACGCCAGGCGCAGGAGCAGCGCGCTCCGTCGCCCTGCATCGACGACGACGTTGCGATCGCTCGGCGTGAATGGTTCGTTCCACGCCGCGAGTTGTTCCTCAACCTCGGCGAGTTGCGTAGGGTAGAGCGGGGTTGAAAAGAGCGTACCGCGCGCGGGGTGCGTCACCACACCGATGACGGTGCTCGCGAGAGCAGCGATTGCCAGCGCCGTGCCGATCGCCGCACGCGTTCGCCCGCTCAACGCGTTCCAACGTCGCAACCAATGCGCGATGGAATCCATCGCTACACCTGCATCGTGAGGATCGACTGCAGCGCTTGTGCCGCGTGCTGCAACTCGGCGGCCGCGACCTCGACGGCAACGTCGGCCTTCGCTCGCGCGTAGACCGCATCGCGAAGCGAGCCCTGCCCGGCGGCAAAGGAATCTTCGGCCCGCGAGCCCGCTCGAAGTGTCGCCCCGAGCGCATCGAGGATTCCGGCGAATGTGCCGTTTGCATGAACCGCCGGCCCGGAGATCGGCGCCGCATCGGGGAGCAGCGGGCGTACGGTCATGGCTGTTCGACCGCGATCGTGCGTTCGATCGTGCGTTTCCCGATAGCGAAGAGCGCTGCGTCGGCGGAGTAGGCGCGCGAGGCGTTGAGGACCGCGACCATCTCGGTTACGAGATTGACATCGCGCGTCGCTTCTCGCCGTGCACCGAGAAAGCGTAAGTGCCGTTCGCCACGTTCGTCAGCGATCAACGCAAAGCGCGGCACACTGCGCGCGTAGCGTCCGCGCGGCCCAGCGGCCTGTGCCGCAGCGACGTTGCGCGCGTACACATCGAGTGCGCTGCGTTGCGCCTGCATCGCATCGGCGGCGCTGCGCAAGAGATCGAGCGTCATCGCGCAGCCTTCGCAATCTCGCTCAAGCGAGCGTGCATCGCGGAGAGCAAGGCTTCATTGAAGAGCGCGCTTCGCGCGAGCTCGGCCATCGCGCGATCGCCGGTTCCCCCGACGGCCTGGCTGCGTGCAAGCGCGCTGCTTCCGGCCGCGAGCCCCGCATCGGCGCGCGCGAAACCTGGTTGAAGGGATGCTGCTACATCAAACATGCAGGCATCGTACCGCCCGCATATCGACGCGTTATGTCGGCAGCGTTACCGAAGCGTGACGCGCGGCAAGCCGGCGCGGGTGCGCGGAATGCCGAGCAACAGACGCGTCACTTCGTCGTAATTCGCAATGCCGCTGGCGATGTGATTGCTCTTGAGGTAGTGGTTGTACGTACCCCACGAAAAGCGCGCGAAGGCAACGTTGAGATTGCGCGCATTGCGCGCGCGAATCGCGGCGAAATCGCTCCACACTAACGGCGTAAACGTCGTTTTTGCATAGCGCGGCAGCGGCGGAAGCGCGAAGAGCACGCTCATCCAGCCGGAGTACTGCGCGATCGGATCGGGGTCGCGCAGACAAGCGAGCGCGCCGATGTAGTTCGCTTCATCCTCGCGCGCGAAGCCGGCGACATGCGACCATTCATGCGCGAGATCGAAGGGCACCTCGAACCAGAGGAGATCCGGAGCGA
>JAJXVC010000270.1 GCA_021782295.1 bacterium
CGAGCAACTCCCGGCGCTCAAGGAGGCCGGTGTGGTCGATGCGGGGGGCGCGGGCTTCGTCTATTTTCTCGAGGGGATCTCGAATTTTCGCCCCGACGTCAAGGTTCGGGCGACGGCCTTCCCGCGCCGTCCCGCGAAGAAAAGCGCGTTTGCGAAGACGCAGCAGGTCGGCGAAAATAAATTCTGTACCGAATTCATCCTCGAAGATGCCACCGTCGGCGTTCACGAAGTGCGCACGACGCTCGAACGACTCGGCGAATCACTCCTCGTCATCGGGGAACCTCCGCGCATCAAGGTGCACGTCCATACCGATGTCCCACAGCGCGTTACCGAGAGCGTAGAACGCTTTGGGAAGGTAACGCATCTCAAAGTCGATGATATGGAGCGTCAGCATCACGTACTCGTCGTCGATAGCGTTCCGCACGAACGCTCGATCGTGGTGGTCGTTCCCGGTGAGGGCTTCGAAGCGATCGCGCGCGAATTGGGAGCGGAGGTAACGGTTCCGGCGACGATCAACCCCAGCGTGCGCGACCTCCTGTTGGCGATTACCAAAACGCTTTCCGATGAAGTGGTGCTCTTCGTCAACGATAAGAATGTCGAGATGGCCGCGCGCGAAGCGGCGGGTCGGAGCGAGAAACACATCACCATCGTCCCGACACCCAATATCGTCGCCGGGATTGCGGGGCTCTTCGCCTTGCGCTCGCTCGGCGATGCGAGCGTTCCCCCGGTGGAGAAGATCCTTCACGAGGCGGCGCGCGTTCGGGCGGCGCAGTTGTTCTTTGCCGGCAAAGATGCCCAGCACGGAAATCTTCGCATCGTGCGCGGGAAGCCGGTCGCCCAACTCGACGGAGAATTATTTGTCGGCGAGACGGTAAAAGATACGCTCTTCTCCGTGGTGAAGAACATGGGGGGCGACCGAGGCTCGCTACTCACGCTTTACTACGGTGGTGCCCAGCGCGAGCGCGATGCAAAGGTGCTGGCCGATGCAATGCGCGAAGCCTTCCCCGATCTTGATGTGGAGTATTATTACGGCGGAATGAACAACGCAGAGTACTGGATTGCGCTCGATGAGTGAGCCGCGCATCGCCGTCGATGCGATGGGAGGAGACCGCGCGCCCGAAGAGGTTGTTGCAGGTGCCCTGCTCGCCGTTGAGACTTTTGGAGCGAATGTCGTGCTCGTCGGCGACGAAGCGCGCATACGTCCGCTTCTTCACGGAGCGATCGGCGAGCAAATCACCGTCGTGCACGCGCCCGAGGCAGTGCCGATGGATCAGCATGCGTCGCAAGCGTTGCGTGGGTCGGAGCGCACCTCGCTCGGGCGAGCGGTCGAGTTGATGAAATCCGGTGAGGTCCAGGGAGTCGTCTCGGCGGGCAACAGCGGAGCGTTTCTGGCGATCTCGTTGGTGAAACTGCGCACGATCGAAGGGATCGCGCGCCCGGCGATTGCGACCGTGTGGCCCGCGCTCAACGGCCCTTCCGTCTTGCTCGATTCCGGGGCCAACGTCGATTGTCGCCCGGAATGGCTCGTGCAATTTGGGATCATGGGGAGCGCGTACGCGCGTGCCGCGCTTGGGATCGAGCGCCCGCGCGTCGCGGTGCTCTCGGTCGGTGAGGAACGTACGAAGGGCAACGCCTCGGTTTTGGAGGCGGCGACACTCCTCGATCGAGCGCCGGTGCACTTCATCGGGAATATCGAAGGAAAAGATATGTTCCATAATGTGGCCGACGTCATCGTGGCCGATGGATTCGTAGGAAACGTCGTCTTAAAGACCTGCGAAGGGATGATCGGCGACCTCGGGTCGATCATGAAACGCGAAGTGCTCGGCGGCGGGCTTGCCGCAAAGCTCGGTGCGGCGCTGCTCTTGCCCCGTCTGCGCGGGTTGCGCAAGCGTTATGATTACGAGACCTATGGTGGAGCACCGCTCCTCGGTCTGCGCGGTAACTGTATCGTATCGCACGGTCGTATTAGTAGAAACGGTATCAAACATGCGATTCGAGCAGCGATAGAAGAAGCGCGCGCCGATGTCGTAGGAAAAATCGCGGCGTTGGTCGCCGGCGATGCGATGGTGAGAACGTAATGCCGATTCATATCGTCACCGATAGCACCGCCGATATCGACCCGGCGCGCGCCCTCGAACTCGGCATCACCGTGGTTCCGCTCTTCGTCGTCTTCGGAAATGAATCGCTTCGCGATTACATCGACATCTCGCGTCGGCAATTTTTCGAACGGCTCGACAAAGATCCGGTTCTGCCGACGACCTCCCAACCGAGTGCGGCGATGTTTCGCGAGGCGTTCCTCCAGGCCGCAGAGCGCGGCGAGGATGTTCTCTGTATATCGATCTCTTCGGTACTCTCGGGGACCATCAACGCAGCTCGCGCTGCAGCCGAAAATATCGCGGGCATCCGCATCGAACTCTTCGATTCGCTCAACGCAGCCGGCGGGTTGCAGTTTTTCGTCGAAGATGCCGCACGCATGGCGGCTGAGGGTGCGACGATGGACGAACTACTCTCATACCTCGGCACCATGCGGGAGCGCACGCCGCTCTACGCAACGCTGCCCGACCTTTCGCACGTACAGCGCACCGGGCGCATCGGTCGCGCGGCGGCGGTGCTCGGCGGCTTGATGAAAATCGTGCCGATTCTGACGCTCGATGCCGGAGCGGTCGTCTCGCGCTCGCAGGTGCGTACGTTCAAGCGCGCGCTGGAAACGATGGCCGAGCTCGCGTGTGCCGAGGATCGCGGCGCGAAGAAGATGCGAATTCGCGTGATCCACACCCAAGCACCGGAGCTCGCCGAACAGATGCGCGAACGCATCATCGAGCGATGCGCCGGTCGCGATATTACCGTCGACGTCGTTGAGGCAGGTCCCGTTATTGCCGTTCACGCCGGCGCCGGAGCGATCGGTGTCGTCGTTACCGACGGCTACCCCGGCCGG
>JAJXVC010000271.1 GCA_021782295.1 bacterium
CAACCGTTGGGCTCGGCGATGTGCGCGCGCTACGCTAGCGCTATTTCGCGACTCCGCCGAGGTTGACGCCGGCGCCGGCGAGGGCGTTCTTCGCCGAATTCTCCACCGACGCGTCGATACTCAAACAGAGGTTCGCCTCCGTGGCGACCCCCGCCGGGCGCGGGATCATCTTCGAAGCAACGCCGGCATCTTTGAGCGCTTTCGTCGCGATCATCGTATCGGCGTTGCTTGAAAAGAAGAGGACGATATCGGCCATAGTGATTCCGCCTAACTCTGCTCACCCGTGACGAGTTCGTTCAGTCCGCCGGCGACCTCGTTGAGTTCCGAGACGCGGTCGACGGCTTGTTTCATCCGCGAACTCATCTCTTGCGAGAGCGTATCGATGACGGTGACGTCACCGAGTGCTTCGTCGTTGAGGTTCTTGAGTTGCGCGAGCTTGCCGGTTGCGTCGCCCCCCTTCGCCAACTCGTCGATAATCGCGCCGCTCTTTTCGATCGTCGTCTTGGTTTGAGCGACGTGATCGCCCGAAACTTCGCTACCGACGATCACCACGCCGAGTTCCTTCGCCGCCGCGCGCACCTGTTTGCTGCGCGTTTCGAGATGTTTCGAGAGGCGTTCGACGATCGGAATCGCGAGGAAGAGCGCGAGAATCATCGCGAGCAATCCCCAGAAGAGCAGCGTGTTGGTGGTATGCGAGATGATGCCGGTGATCTGCGCGCGCGGAATTCCATACCAGAGCGCTCCGACCACCTTGCTCTGATCGTTGAGAATCGGATCGATATGCGCGATATAGGTGATCGGCCCGATTTGCTCGCTCCCGCTAAACGGCTTCCCGGTTGCAATGATGGATTTCGCTTCGCTCACCCGACGATCGACTTCGCGCAAACCTTGTTTGGTTTTAATATTGCTCGAAATAATGACGTCGCCTTGCAGAATCGCGGTCTTTCCGCCGAGCGCTTTCGTGCTTTGATCGACGATATCGTACGAGTGATTGAGCAGGACGCCGCCGTAAACCGCGCCGATAGTGCGGTCGGCGGAATCGCTCATCGGCGCAGCTGCAACGAGCGCAAGCCCCGACGTCGAGGTGCCGACGGTCGCGCCTGCGGCATTGGTAATCGTCATCTGCGCCTCGAGCGCGAGCCCTTCGGCGGCGAGCTCTTTTGCAGTAAGAATGGCCGCGGTACTCACCGTCTCGCCGGTAAGCGCACGCTCGACGATACTTTCGTTCGCGAGCGATCCGGGTTGCATGCCGTTTGCGCGGGCGAGTACTTTTCCGTTCGCGTCGACGATTGTGAGGAACGAAAGATTCGAGGTTCGCGCGATATTCGCCAACTGATCCTGCAGTTGCGTCGTATCGTGTGACTGCACGGCTTTCAGAAGAGCGCTCGACGCTGCATCCTGCGATACCAAAAGTTTGATGAGATCGCGATGTGAGTTCCAGTAGCCGCCAAACGCGCCGGCACCGTTCGTCACCTCGCTCTTACCGAGATTAAAAAGATCGCGTTGCAACACGACCCGCGTCGCAACGACGCTCACCAGGAAAAACAGGGCCACGGCCCCGATGATCGTGCCGAGCAATCTAACGCGTAACGTCATTTTCATTCGCCGATTCCCTCCGTCGTTGAGTCGCTCACTTTGAAGTGGTTCAGTCGTTCGTCCATCTGTTTCATCCCGGCGGTCATCCCGTCGAGCGACGTCAGGATCCGTTGTGCGCTATCGGTTACCTCTTTATTCACGTATGTTAGTACTTCCACCGAAGAAGCATTCTGGGCTGAGATCGAAGAAATATCGGAAAATGCTTTATTGACGTCGTCGGATTGGCTCTGCATCGATCCGGTTGCCTGCATGTTCAAAGCAACAGACTTCGTGATCTCTTCAATCGATCGAATAACTTGATAGGAATTCGAACTCATCGCGCGCGCAACCGAACTGATCTCCCCGATCTGTTGGTTGGCCGTGAGTACCGCATGGACGATCGCCTGCAGCGCCCCGGAGGCGGAGTTCGTGCTGTTGACGTTCTCTTCGACCCGTTCGGTCAGGCGGTCCATTGCGTCGACGACTTCGGAGATGACGGCCTGCGTCGAACTGATATGTCCGGCGATCTCTTTCGTCGCCGAGACGCTTCCGTCGGCGAGCTTACGAATCTCGCTCGCCACGACGGCGAACCCGCGCCCATGCTCGCCGGCGCGCGCCGCCTCGATCGCGGCATTGAGCGCAAGCAGGTTCGTCTGTTCGGCGATACGATCGATCACCTTCACGATGTCGCCGATTTGTTCGGAGTTGGTGCCGAGTTGCCGGATATCGCCGGCGAGCTCGTTGATCGTCGATCGAATCGACTGCATTCCGGCGACGATCGTCTCGATCGCGGTGCCGCCGCCCGCAGCGGTCTGCGACATCTCGCTTGAGATCGACGAGAGGGAATCGACCTGCGCGGTGACCTGTTCGATCGAGCTGGCCATGTTCGATACGGAGAGCGCAGTCTCGTCGAGGCTGCGCGTTTGCTCTTCGGCGGCGGCGGCGATCGATGCAATCGCATCGGTGAGCGCGCGCACTTTCACCGTCGCTTGGTCGACGATACGCGATTGTTCGTTGATGCCTTCGTCGAGTTGACCTTGCGCGACCGAGGCTCCCTCGATGACCGCGAGCGCCGTTGACGCAGTCGAACGCAACTCTTCGCCGGAGGCGCCGAGATTCGCCGAATTCAGATGAAGTTCACGGAAGAACTCCCGCAGCCCGAAAATCAGTTTGTTGAGCGCGACGGCGAGTTCGCCGAGTGCGGCATCGGGAGAGGCGATATTTTTCGTGAAGTCGCCGCCCGAAACTTCGCGAACGCTCGCTGCGAGCGTTGCGACACCCGAGCGCACGTCGGCGGACTCGCCGCGCGGCAGGGCCGGGCGCGTGACCGTCGCGCTC
>JAJXVC010000272.1 GCA_021782295.1 bacterium
TCAGCACGAAGGCCGAAGGCTCCGGCGAGAGCTTCACGCTCCACGGCAACCTGACGATCCACGGCGTCACCCGTCCCGTCGCGCTCGACGTGACCTTCGAGGGACGCGCGACCGACCCGTGGGGCAACCAGCGCGTCGGCTTCACCGCCCACACCAAGATCGCCCGGAAGGACTTCGGCTTGACCTGGAACCAGGCGCTCGAGACCGGTGGCGTGCTCGTCGGCGACGAAGTGCGCATCGAACTCAACGTCGAGGGGATTCTCCAGACCGCATAATCATGCAACCGACACTCTATATCCCGCACGGCGGGGGGCCCTGCTTCTTCATGGAGTGGCCCGGGGAGCCGTGGAAAAACATGGAAGCGTACTTGCGTGCGCTTCCTTCGACCCTCAAGGAAGAACCGCGCGCGATTCTCGTGATCTCGGCGCATTGGGAGCGCTCGCTCCCGACGGTAACGGCGCATCCGCAGCCGAGCCTCATCTACGATTACAGCGGTTTTCCGGCGCACACCTATCAACTGCGATACGACGTGCCCGGCTCGCCGGCACTCGCGCAGCGCGTTCGCGACCTGCTCGCGACGGCGGGGATCGCCTCGGCGAGCGACGAGCGGCGCGGGCTCGATCACGGCGTCTTCGTTCCACTCAAAGTCATCTATCCCGAGGCGCGCATTCCGGTCGTCGCGCTCTCGTTGCAACACCACTACGATCCGCAGCAGCATCTTGCCATCGGTGCGGCACTCGCGCCGCTGCGCGACGAGGGCGTCCTCATCATCGGCAGCGGGATGAGCTACCACAACTTGCACCGCATCTTCGACGGCAGCGACGACGGCGCCGAACGCTTCGATCGCTGGCTCAACGACACGGCACTCGCACCCGCGAAGATCCGCGCGGAGCGCCTCATCGCTTGGGAGCAGGCGCCGCATGCACGCGACGCTCACCCGCAAGAGGATCATCTCGCTCCACTCTTCGTCGTCGCCGGAGCCGCCACGCTCGCTGCCGAGCGCGACTATCACGACGTCGTCTACGGGAAAACGCTCTCGGCCTTCCGCTTCACGTAGTTTTTGTCTCTATTCCGTAAACTTTCTTAAAAACGCGCTCGGAGCGCTTGCGGCGCCGAGGAGAAGCGGCGAGCCCCCAGCGAAAGGCCGCACTGGGGGAACACGATCCGGGTGCGCCGGGAACGGAGTCTCGACTGATGCGCGAGCGGCGGTTTATTGACCCGACTTGTAGGGTAGCCTAAAATCATGGCCCTCGATCGTTCACATGCGGCACTACGGCTCGCGGCCTCGCTCGCCGGTACCGGGCAAGCCGTTCTTCTCGTCGAGCAGTTCGGAAGGGCGCGGATCGAGTCAGCGATTTTGCCGGTGGAGGCTCGGCGCGCAGCGTACGAAGCCCACCTCACCGAACCGACGCTCGAAGCACTCGAGCAACGCATTGCCCCGGGATGCCCGAGCTTTCCGTTCAGCCTCAGCACCGGTCGCGGCAGCATTCTTCTTCCCGGAATCGACGCTGCGGCGCTGGCTGAGCGCGAGCGCGAACGGTTGCAGCTTCTCGCCGACGCCCTCGCCGCCTCGATCGACGAATGCGCGGCGTTCGCCTACGCTGATTATCTCTCCGAAGGAATAACGATCTACCGGTATCCCGAGAACGAACCGGAGATCGAGTTCATCAATCGCGCCGCGGCGCTCCGCATCGACTCCACTCCGGAGCACGTCATGCTTGAGCCGCGCGCACTCTTCCGCGACCAACATAATCGGCAGCTCGCCTGCGATCTCCTCGCGCTTCTGCGCGACGGCGACGGCTCCACGATCCAGCGCGAAGTCCGTTCGTTGCACGGCGACTCCTATTGGGTGCAACTCCAGCCCATCGCTTTACCTGCGCGCGACGGCGTTCAGCGCTTGCTGCTCATTTCGTCGGATATCACGGTCGTTCGCGCCGGCGAAGAACGCGAGAGCATTCTTACCTCGTGCATCGAACTCGCAGCCGACGCAATCGCCGTCTACCGCCTCGGCCGCGAGAGCGCGGCGCACGCTTCGCTCCTCTATGGGAACCGTGCATTTCGCGCACTCATCTCCGCGCAGGCCGAGGGCGAAGATACATCGCTCAGCACCGCGGAAGGCGAAGAACTTGTCGCGCACGTCCTCCAGCGCTTCGTCGATCGCGATTTCGTCCAAGGAGAGAGCAATATTCGTGTCGCCGGGAACGCGAGAAGCATTCCGGTCGATATCCATGCCCGCCGCTTTCCAAGTGCGATGGGCGCAGACGAATACATCGCGCTTTCCTTGCACGATCTGAGCAAACGCGTCGCTGCCGAGCGCGAGCGTCGCATGCTCTCGAACGCGATCGCGGAATCACTTGATTTTTTTGCGATCGGCGATTTTGTGCCGCCGAGCCGAGGCGGCTCGCATATCCTCTACATGAATCCCGCATTCGCGCACCTCCTCGGCTACGCGCCGGAAGAATTGCTCGGTCGCTCCTCGGGAGTCATCATATCGCCAAATAATACACGGCAGATTCTGACCACGCTTACCGAGAGCATCGAGTACCGGCGCGTCGTGAGCCTGGAGGTGATGATGCGTGCGAAGGATGGGCGCGATATTTGGTGTGAGTTCGTCGCGCAACCGATCTTCGACGATTCAGAGGAGGGCGGCTATTGGCTCACGGTCGGGCGCGAGATTACGCTGCGCAAACAAGCAACCGGACAGATCGCGCTTCTCACGTGGGTCTTGGATGAGATCGATGCGCGCGTGACCATCTACGAACCGACGAAAGACGAGCATTTTACCGTCTCCTATGAAAACGCCGCCTCTGCAGAGCTCGGGCATTATCGCTTTCTCGAACTCGTCCGCGGCGGCGGAATCGTCGGAAGGCTCGTCAAGGATCGGAAGTTCGCCGAATCACCGCTGCGCACGAT
>JAJXVC010000273.1 GCA_021782295.1 bacterium
CTGCGAAACCGAGAGAATCTTCACGACCATGAGTTCGTGAATCGCCGGAGATCTCGTTGCGGTGAAGGTGCGTTCGTAGCGAAAGGTCGCACCGGGGTAGATCGCACGAGGAACGAGCGCGAGTGATTGCGGGGCGGCAGCAGGCGAAGCGGCGATGAGCGCCACGCCCACGAGCGATACCGAAACGAGACGGTGAAGGCGAGGAATCATGCGGTCGCTCTCTCAGAGATATGAAGAAACGTGAAATCGTGCGCCATCCCAACCGTCCGCAAAAGAAGAAAGTACTTTTTCCAGCCGCGCCTCGACTTGTCCCCACCCCGCGGCCTTCCTTCTGAACCGCTCTACCTTAAGGCGGAGGAGAGCGAAGGCTCGAACTGCGTGGATTTTATCGACCGGGCCACGAATTGGGGCGTATGAAAATCGCTGCGCCTCTCCTTCGCCCACTGCTGGCCGCCCTTTCCGCGCTCTCGCTGCTCGCCGTCGGCCCCTGGCCGCGCCCGAAGATGCCGATCTCCCCGCCGATGGGAATCGGTCGGCACGGCATGGTGGTGACCGAGCAGCGCTACGCCTCGCAGGTTGGGCTCGAGGTCCTCAAACACGGCGGCAACGCCGTCGACGCAGCGGTCGCTGTTGCGTACGCGCTCGCGGTCGTCGACCCGTGCTGCGGCAATATCGGCGGCGGCGGCTTCATGTTGGTGCGCATGCACGACGGGCGCAGTGCCTTCATCGACTTCCGCGAGGTTGCACCGGCGCGCGCGACGCCCTCGATGTATCTCGATAAACAGGGCAACGTCGTGCCGGGTCGCTCGACGAAAGGCTGGCTCTCCATCGGTGTTCCCGGCACGGTCGCCGGCATGGAGACGGCGCGCAAACGCTTCGGCACGATGTCTCGCTCCGCACTGATGGCGCCCGCGATCGCTTTGGCGAAAAATGGCTTCACCTTTGTCGGTGGCGATCTGATCCCGTTCCGCGGTTCGCTCACCGAGGGTTACAGCGGTGCGTATACCTTTGCGAAGCAAGCGAATCTCCGCGCGATCTGGATGCCGAACGGGCATCTTCCGGTGCCGGGACAGGTCGTCAAACAGCCGGAGCTCGCGCGCACATTAGAAGAAATTTCGCGCGGCGGCGCGGCGGCGTTCTATCGCGGACCGATCGCGCACGCGATTGTCGCTGCAAGTAACGCCCACGGCGGCATACTCTCGCTTCGCGATTTCGCCGATTATCACACCGTCGTCAGCACGCCGACCGTTTGCGATTACCACGGCTACAAAATTATTTCATCGCCGCCGCCGAGTTCGGGCGGGGTGACGATCTGCGAAATTCTGCACATCGTTGCACCTTATCCGTTTACGCAGTGGGGCTGGCATTCCATCAAAGAAGCGCACTATCTCGTCGAGGCGGAGCGGCGCGCGTACGCCGACCGCAATGCCTATCTCGGCGATCCGGCATTCGGCGCCGAGCCGATCGCGCAGTTGCTCTCGCAATCGTACGCCGCGAAATTACGTGCCGAGATTTCACCGACGCGCGCGACCCCTTCGAGCCAAGTGCATCCCGGGCTCGGCGTCCACTGGCACGAGCATCGCGATACCACGCACTTCTCGATCGTCGATCGCTGGGGAAATGCCGTCGGCGTCACCTACACGCTCAACGATTGGTTCGGCTCGGGGGTAATGGCGGGCACGACGGGATTCTTTCTCAACGACGAGATGGATGATTTCACCTCGAAACCCGGCGTGCCGAACATGTATGGATTGGTGCAAGGGAAAGTCAACGCGATCGAACCGTTCAAACACCCGCTCTCCTCGATGTCGCCGACGATCGTGTTGCATGGCGGCAAACTCTTCATGGTGACCGGAAGCCCCGGCGGATCGCGCATCATCACCATTACGCTCGAAACGATTCTCAACGCCGTCGATTTCGGTATGAACGCGATGGCGGCCGTCGACGCGCCGCGGATCCACATGCAGTGGCTTCCCGATGAGATTCAATACGAGCCGGGTGCTTTTGCACCGAGCGTCATTCTTGCACTCGAAAAAGAGGGCTATAAGCTCGTGCAGATTCCCACCTGGGGCTCGGCGCAGGCGATCATCGTCGATCCGAAGACGGGGTTGCTCGAGGGCGGCAGCGATCGCCGCCACCCCGCCGGCGCGGCGTTGGGGTACTAAGCGACCTTCCCGCGAGGGCCGACGGGGCATCACCTGGTATAACGCGGGGATGCAGACCCTGACCCCCCAACGCTTGAGGGAACTTGACCTCAAGGCGACCGATGTGCGCGAAGGTATCATTCGCGCGCTGCTCGCAGCGGGCTCCGGCCATTCCGCCGGCTCGCTCGACATGGCCGACATTTTTACCGCGCTCTACGGGCACGTGATGCGTCACCGCCCCGAGGAGCCCGCCTGGCCGCAGCGCGACCGGCTGCTGCTCTCCTGTGGGCATATCGCTCCGGTGCGCTACTCGGCGATGGCGAACTTCGGCTACTTTCCGGTCGAAGAATTACTGACGCTGCGCAAATTCGGTACGCGTCTGCAAGGGCACCCCGAGCGCGTGACGTTGCCGAGCGTCGAAACGACCTCGGGCCCGCTCGGTGAGGGGCTCGCGCAGGGCGTCGGCATGGCGCAAGGCGCGAAGATGGACGGCGCCGATTATCGCGTCTACGTCGTAACCTCCGATGCCGAACATCAATGCGGTTTGCATTGGGAAGCGATGATGACGGCGGCGAAATTCAAACTCGATAATCTGCTCTGCATTATCGATCGCAACTTCATCCAGATCGACGGCAGCACCGAAGAGATAATGCCGCTCGAACCGCTCGCCGATAAATATCGCGCCTATAACTGGGAAGTATTCGAATGCGACGGGCACGATATCGCGGCGTTCGTTGCGACAGTCGAACGTGCGCACGCGGTAGAT
>JAJXVC010000274.1 GCA_021782295.1 bacterium
ATCCTCAGCAGCGATGGAGCGATCGAGCCCCGAGCCGAAAAAAAATCGTCCGCACGCCGAGGCGGTCGACGAACCGCGCTGGCATGCCTCTCTCGCGGCGATCGGGGCGCTGGTGCTCTATGTTTTGTTGCCGCAGCGGTTGGTCTTCGGCCCGGCATGGTTCGCTCCGATCGTCGTTCTGGCCGTGTTGGTACCGCTCTCGATCTTCGCGCCGGATCGCTATGACGAGACGCGTCTCCATCGCGTCGCCTCGATCGTCTCGATCGTCTTGCTCAATCTCTTCAACGTCCTCTCGGTGCTCTTACTTTTGCTCGATGCTTTTTCGCACCACGCGAAGGGCTCACCCGGTATTACCGGTCAGCGTTTGCTGCTCTCGGGTGCGCAGATTTGGACGACGAACGTTTTCGTCTATGCGCTCTGGTTCTGGGAGGTCGACGGCGGCGGCCCCTGGCAGCGCAGTCAGGCGCGCAATGCCTCGGCCGACCTTCTGGCCGGTTTTCTCTTCCCGCAAATGATGGTCGATGCGCGTCGCGTCCGTTGCGTTGATCCCGAATGGAAGCCGCTCTTTCTCGATTATCTCTACGTCGCATTCACCAATGCACTCGCCTTTAGCCCGACCGACACCATGCCGATCACGCGGGCGGCAAAGATGTTGATGCTTGTCGAGGCATCGATCTCGTTCGTTACGATCGCGCTCGTCGTGTCGCGAGCGATCAACGTTATCTAGATCGCCGACGACGGCGACCTTGCTTAAATTTGCGAGTTTGCGACGAGGCGCGTGCGGACGAAGGCCGTCGGAGCGATATGGATATCGCCGCGGAACGGCAGATCGAGTTCGGCGATAACGACCATCGTTGCGACGATCGTTGCGGCAAGCAGCATCGTCATCGCAAAATGTGCCGGCTTATTCTGAACGCGGAAGAGATAGGTGCCGCCGACGGTCACGCACGCGATGAAGAGCATCATTCCCCAGAGAACCGGTGGGATGCTCTCTTGATTTTCAAAGAGGCGAATGCGCCGTTGGTCGATGAATTGATTCGTGAGATCGAGCATCGATGAAAGAAGAGCGGCCTGGCGCGCATCGGTTGGATGAAAGCTCGCGACCTGGTTCATGATCGCGTGCGCGCGGGTGCGCGCTAGCTCGCTAAACGAACCGCGCTGCATATCGGGCCACTCGCGATAGACGACCGCTCGTACGTAGAGGACGATGTCATGTCGCAACGGTGTTGCAAAACTCTTCGGTAAGGTTTCGCAGAGGTGATAGAGGTTGCCGAGCGCGGCAGCTTCGTTTTGGACGGTGGCGGCGGATTGGTCGAAACCTTGCCAGACGGTGACCACCATGAACGAAAGAACGACGGCGAGGATGGTTCCGATCGTCGCGACGATCGGCCCGGCGACATCGTTATGGGTGATGCTTCCCCGCGCGGTGAGCCGCTGGAAGAGCGCGAGTCCGAGCGCAGCGAGAGCGCAGGCGACCGCGATCGCCGAGATTGCAAAGGCCCACGTCGGAATGCCGTAGATCCACTCCACGAAGGCGCCCATTCTGGAACGAAGGAGCCCCTCCTCGATGGAACGGCAACCATTTTCGGGGGAGCAGGCGTTGATAGGACGCGTGGGAGGCAGCACAGAACATCGCGCGCCGTGTACATGCGGGTATGATGTAATGGTAGCCTGCGACCTTCCCAAGGTTGATGCGTGGGTTCGATTCCCACTACCCGCTCCAATCCGGCGACGTAGCCAAGTGGTAAGGCAGGGCTCTGCAAAAGCCCCATTCGGCAGTTCAAATCTGCCCGTCGCCTCCAAGTCTTGCTCCCGATGCGCATAGTCGTCATCGGGGCCGGCGGTATCGGGGGCTTTCTCGCCTCCGCGCTCGCGCGTTGCGGGCTCGACGTTGCCGTTCTGGCACGTGGCCTACATGCCGAAGCAATCGCTCGCTCCGGGCTGCAAGTCCGCGGCGACCTCGGTACCTATACGGTGCCCTTACGCGTCATCGCCGAACTCGACGAACTCGCCGCCTTCGATCTCGCACTGCTCTGCGTGAAGGGGCATCAGCTCCTCGATCTCCACGGAGCGCTGCAGCGTCTTTCGCGCAGTGGCGCATGCGTGGTGACGTTGCAGAATGGTATCCCGTTTTGGTTTGTGCGCCAACCACCGCTTGCGTGCGTCGATCCCGGCGCTGCGATCGGCGCGCTCTTCGATGACCGGCGCACGATCGGCGGCGTCGTCCATGTCTCCGGGCACATCGACCGCCCGGGTTCGATCGTGCAGAGCGGTGGGATGCGCTATGCGCTCGCGCCGATCGCGCCGGGCGGCGCAGCCGAGCGGCTGATCGATCCCCTCGTACAATCGATGGAGCGCGCCGGATTAGCGCCGGAGCGCAGTGAGGATATTCGCGGTGTGCTGTGGGCAAAGTTGGCAAACAACGTCGGCCTCAATGCGGTCAGTGCGTTGACGCGACTCTCGATCGCGCCGATGCTTGCGTACGCCCCAACGCGCGATCTCGTCGCGCGAGCGATCGGAGAGACCCTTGCGGTCGGTCGCGCGCTCGGCGTCATCGGCGATCTCGATATCGAACAGCGGATGGCGTATGCCGCGCGACTGAGCGACGTCCGCACCTCGATGCTCCAGGATGTCTTGGCGGAGCGCCCGCTCGAGATCGAACCGATCCTCGGCGCGACCGTCGAACTCGGAGCGCGTACATCGGCCGCAACGCCGACGGTCGCGATGCTGCTCGCGCTCCTGCGCGGGCTTCAGGCGAGTTTCGTGCGATGAGCGTGCTGCCGCGCATCATTCCGTGTCTCGATATTCGCGACGGCCGCGTGGTGAAGGGCATCCACTTCGAAGGGCTCCGCGATGCGGGCGACCCCGCCGAACTCGCCCGTCGCTACGAACGTGA